>JBCCKZ010000514.1:0-4718 GCA_039027135.1 Planctomycetota bacterium | reverse complement strand
TCTGGCGCAGGTTGATGTTGGGTCGCTACCCAATCTAGGCCATTTGGTTTTGATTACTTCAACCTATGGCGCTGGCGATCCGCCGGATAACGCCCAGACGTTCTACAACTTCATTACCAGCGATGAAGCACCCAGTCTTGAGTCACTGAATTACGCTGTGTTGTCGCTCGGTGATTCAAACTACCCGGATTTCTGTCAGGCCGGAATTGATTTTGACAATCGATTCAAGGAGCTAGGAGCGAAGGCAATCGTCGAACGCGTTGATTTGGACGTTGATTACGACGATGACTACGCAAAGTGGACAAGCGATCTGCTTGAGGTCTTTGGCTCTGCATCGGTGGAGTCTGAAGAGGAGGAAGAGCAGGGTGTTACGAAGAAGAATCCACATACCGCTGAGATTCTGAATCTGTTCAATCTCAACGACGCTTCGAGCGCAAGAGAGACCACGCATGTGGAGATCTGCCTTAAAGATTCGGGCGTGACTTATGAGGCGGGCGATGCACTCGGTGTGTTCCCCGTGAATGATCCGGAACTCGTTGATGATCTGATCGAGGTCTTGGGCTTCTCAGCCGAGATGCCTCTCGGAGGCAAATCGCTTCGGCAGGTGTTTCTAGAGGACTACGAGATTCGCAATATCACGCCTCCGGTATTCAAAGCGTTCGCCGAGAAATCTGACAGTGAAGAACTCAAGGCATTTCTTGCTGATGATAAGAAGAAAGAAATGGGCGATTTCCTCTGGGGGCTCGAGATCTATGATTTGGTTAAAGACTATGAGATCAAGTTTGATTCGCCCGAGGAATTTCTGGGGCTTTTGAAGCCGCTCGCTCCTCGCTTGTACTCGATCGCATCGTCACCCAAGGCTCATCCGGATGAAGTTCATTTGACGGTCGGTGCCGTTTCCTACAATTCAAAAGACCGCGTTCGAAAAGGTGTTTGCTCGACCTACTTCTCAGAGCGAACCATCCTGGCGAAGCCAAGGGTTTTCGTTCATGAAAATAAGGCTTTTAGGCCTCCAGCGAATCCCTCCTCGCCAATGATCATGGTTGGCCCCGGAACCGGCATCGCTCCATTCCGAGCATTCTTAGAAGAGCGTCAGGCTACCGGAGCAGACGGTGATAACTGGTTGTTCTTTGGAAACCCTTACCGAGAGTTAGACTATCTCTATAAGGAGCAGTTAGAAGAGCTCCAGCAGGTGGGTTGCCTGAAGAAGCTAAGCCTCGCCTTCTCGCGAGATCAGGAAAAGAAGCTGTATGTGCAGCACCTGATGTTCGATGAAGGTGAAGAGCTGTTCCGATGGCTTGAGAATGACGGGCATTTCTATGTCTGTGGAGACGCTTCCAGAATGGCCAAAGATGTTGACAACGCCCTTCACAAAGTCATTGAGATTTGTGGGAAAATGTCGGAAGATGACGCTGCGGCGTACGTTGCAAAGCTGAAGGCGGATAAACGTTACGCAAGAGACGTTTATTGATTCCTTGATTGAATCAATCTCAAAGGCCTGCACAAAAATTCATAATCCCCAACTCATGGGGCGTTATCACGAACCCGTTGGCTTGTAGCTTGGGCTGTTGGTCTTCGAAGTCGATCGAAAATCCCTCTTGCGATCCTATCGCGAAGACCTAGCGGGTCGTCTAGCTGCCCGGTCTATTGTTGGCGTTCGCTATTGTCTGAGACCGGCGAACCATTGAGTAAGTTTGAAAGCGTTAATCCGCTATTGAGCCGGTACTCGCTCAATCCTCACGGCGCTGTTCTTGTAGCTCGGCTGCCGTGAGTGCGGATCAAAGTGAGCCATAGTCAAGCGATTCGTGCATTCATAGTGCATCGGCATGAAAGCCTGGCCCGGTCGAACAGTGGGCACAACCATTGCTCGCACCCGAGCAAAGCCCCGTCGCGAGGTGACCTCAACCCACTGTCCGTTGGCAACATCCATCGCAGCCGCGTCGACGGGATGAATCTCGACATAAGCCTCATTTGGATAGAGCTTTTTGAGGACCGGTGACTTGCTGGTGCGGGTCTGCGTGTGCCACTGACTCACCGTTCCTCGGCCCGTGAGCAACATCATTGGGAATTGATCGCAGGTCTTTTCTGGAAGTGGCGTGATGTCGTCAACGATCAACCGAGCCCGCTCATCGGGATGATGAAATCGTCCGTCACCGAACAGACGTCGTTCTTGTTCTGGTGTTCCATGGTGTTGAGCATCTTCAGTACTCCAAGGCCATTGAAGTCCTCCACAAGCGTCAATCTGTTCATAACCTTTGACACCCGTAATGTCGTTGGGTCGCCCCTCGCTCAATTCTTGCAGGATTTCAAAAACAGCTTCCGGCGATGTCCATTTTTCGAACATGTCGGCGACGCCCCAGTAATGGGCGATTCCGCGAAAGATATTGAAATCGGAAAGTGCTTGGCCGGGAGCTTTGTGAACCTTCTTGAGCAATCCGTAACGACGCTCGCTGTTGATGAAGGTGCCCTCTTTCTCACTCCATGACGCCGCCGGAAGAATCAGGTCCGCATGCCTGGCCGTTTCGGTGGTGTCATAAGCATCTTGAACAACCAGGAAGTCCAGCCGGTCGAGCAGCTCTCGCACGTCACCTTGATGAATCCACGAGTGGGCAGGATTCGTTGCTACGACCCAAAGGCCTTTGATTTCTCCTGTGCGAATGCCCTCGATGATTCGGTCGTAGGACCAGCTGCCTTGGTCGGGAATTTTCCCCACATCAATTCCCAGCTTGCCAGCGACTCGCTGTCGGTCTTCGGCCGACTCGAACTTGTGGTGGCCAAGCAGGTTTGTTGTGTTGCTCCACAGACGCGAGCCCATCGCATTGCACTGACCGGTGATGCTATTTGCACCGGTACCGGGCTTTCCGATATTGCCTGTGATCAGCGCTAGGTTGATCAGTGCTTGAGCTGTTCGCGTACCCTCGTAGCTTTGGTTGACACCCATCGTCCACCAAAACGAGACAGCTTTCCTCCGTCCGATTTTTTCGGCAACACGAGTGATTTGTTCGGGATCAATGCCCGCTTCTTTCGCGATTGAGTCACGGTCAAAATGTGAAACATGCTCAACGAGTTCGGCGTAACCGTTGCAATGAGCCTCAACATAGTCGCGGTCGACCAAGTCGAGGCGTATCACTTCGGCTGTGATCGCATAGAGCAATGACAGGTCGCTCTTAGGCGCTAGTTGGACGTGTTCGGTGGCTGCCATCGCGGTTTCGGTGCGACGTGGATCCAAGACGATGATGTCAGGATCATTCGTGTTCCTTAGCACACGCTCCCACATGATTGGGTGGCCAATGCAAGGATTGGCACCGACAAAGACCATGCAGTCACTCTGTTCAAAGTCCGCATAGGTATACGGTGGGGCATCAAAGCCGAACGACTCTTTGTATGCAGTGACAGCGGTGGCCATGCACTGCCGAGTGTTTCCGTCGCCATGCCGGAGCCCCATTCCAAACTTGGCTAGCGAACCCAAGAGTGCCATCTCTTCGCAGGGAATTTGTCCGGTGCTCAAGAAGGCAATCGACTCTTTACCGTGCTTTTCTTGGATCGCTTTGAAAGACTCACAGAAGCTACGGAATGCCTCGTCCCAGGTGATCTCTTCGAATCCACCGTCGGGGAGTTTCCGCTTGGGTGATGCGGCCCGATCCTCAGCATCAAGAACTCGCAGTGCTTCCCACCCTTTTGGACAAGCCATGCCCAAATTGACCGGGTAAGAAGTTTCGGGTGTCAGGCCAACTGCTTCCTCATCACGTACATGCAGACGCAGGCCACACCCGGTGCTGCAATAGCCGCAAACTGCGGTGGTTGTTTTTTCGGCCGCCAAGCTTTCATGAGTCATGCCCAGCCCATGTTGGCCGGGACGCAACAAGAGCTCACGAGTCATCTTCCCATCGCGAGCCTGGATCAGTTGAGGAAGCTGAAAAGTCTTCGCATCCGGTCGAGATGTCAGACACTTCGTCTCGATCGGACTTTGATCGGACTCTTGCTGGGTTTCGGAAGGGTTCGATGCAGTGCTCATCAAGGGTCTCCTAATCAAAGCGTGCCCGGCATGCGGTCATAAACAACACTGCTGAAGTACATCAGACGCTCAAACGAATCGCCAATGACTGCAGCCAACGCGCCGATGCCTAAAAGGATGCCCGCGATAACCGGCGAGGCGAACGCCAGAACGCACCCGAGGACGATCAGCATCACACCAAGCGAGAACCCAACCACCCGACAATGAAGCCATACGCTAAGGTGTTCGCGAACAATTCGACGACTTCGGCGATCCCAGTCATCTTGGCTATTTCCACCGAAATGAACGCGGTATTCCCAGACGAACTTTGCGATCAGGGTCGAAGCAGCCATCACCCCGAGTAGGACCGCCGAAGAGGTGTGTCCTGTCATTGACGCGATGGAGGCTGTCCCGGCAAGGCCCGCGACGACCGCCGTGCCAAAGAATCGAATCAGCGTCCGCGGTGTTCGCCAAAGAACGCGTTTGGTTGCAATGTAGATCATCGCACTGCTGTACAAGCCAGCAATACCCACGGGGATCGTGAACGCAAGCGTCGCCGAGCCGGCCCAGCCAGGGATCAAGTCCTTAACAAATTCGGGTACGTAGTCAGCAAAAACAGGCATCCATAGGAGGCCCACTGCCGCACTAAGCATCCCCATGTATTTGCCAAGAATGACTGCCTCGCGCGATAGCCAGCTCGTTCGGAGTCCTAGGAAGACACGCC
>JBCCKZ010000513.1:0-4721 GCA_039027135.1 Planctomycetota bacterium | reverse complement strand
CGACGTGATGAGTGTGCCCGAACCGAAGAAGCCCTTCCGGGTTCGCCGGAAGGGCCTCGTGAGAATTCAACTGCTTGATCCTATGGATTGCAGTTTGGATCCACGCGTTGCGAAGCGTGTTGATAAAGACCTCGTCCCTGAGGAACACCGGGATTGATGTTCTGTTCAGTGACGCGAATCGTCTTCACAGGATTCGGGTAGCTATACCCGGGCTGAAGGCGAACGTTCATCTTCAACTTCTCAACCGGACGCGGAATGTGCATCTGCGTGCGGTTCTTGATGACGTGTTTCTTCAATCCCGCAGGTGCGCCAAGTGGAATGTGTGGTGGCCCAGGCAAACCGATCGGCGTACCGCTCATGGGCATGCCGTACTGCGGAGCAGTCATGCCAGCAACCATGCCAGGGAGCGTTGGAGGCATCGGTGCACAGTTGCCACCGTCAGCACAACCGCAACCTTCGGTCATAGCAGGCGCGAAAGGAGCGGGCAAACCTGCAATCGGTGGCATCATTCCCCCGTTAACCAAGCCGGTTCCAGCAGCACCCATCTCGATGTCCTTATCGCCGAGGCGAACAATCGCAAGGATGCTTCCGCGTCGATCGGCTTCGACGATCGGATCGATGCCTGGATCAAGCCGAGTGCTCACAAGCGTGTCAATGCCAGCCAATGCCGGTCCTTGGAAATCAGGATCGGGTAGGTAGATCACTTTAGTAACAAAGTTACCGGTCAAGACCTGGTCGAAATCCTCATCCGTGAACTGAATGGGAATCGAGTTGTGTGCCAAATAGGCACCTGTACGGGGATTGGCGTGAGCCAGTTCCAAAGTGGGATAAAGTTCAACGCCCTCGCGAGTGAAGATGTTCGTGATCTTCAAACGATACAAACCGCCCTGCGGGAAGTTTTGGCGAGCTGGCACGATTAGCGGCTCGCTGTCAAACATTCCACCACCACTGGCGTCATATCGAACTTCCATTCCATCGGGTGAGCCGAGCAACACTTGGACTGGCTGCATCATGGCTCCTAAGCTAGGTGCGTCTGGGAGAATGCCACCGCCCGGAGGAATCATGCCTCCACCGCAAGCACCGCCGGCACAACCGGGTCCGGCAGCACCGCCGAACAAGTTGAAACCGGTTTGCTGAACGTCGCCACCAAGCATCTCCGAGCTGGCTTGCGTCCCCAAAGGAACTGAACGCATGGCATCGAGTGGTGCGGCACCAATAGCCCCTGGAGGCATAGGTCCGCCGGCATTTCCCATCATGGGACTACCCATCATGGCACCGGCTGGAGCGCCGCCCATCATAGGCCCGCCCATCATCCCCGGGGCCATCGCTGGACCACCAAGAACGCCGGGCCCTGGACCGCCGACGCCTGGGCCAGGCTCCAACAGCCGCTGTTCGGGCGGCAGATTATGCCGAACCGGCACGCACCCGGTCGCAAGGACCGCTGCGGCCGCCAGCAGCGACAAATGA
The DNA here is from genome assembly GCA_039027135.1 of Planctomycetota bacterium. Taxonomy (GTDB): domain Bacteria; phylum Planctomycetota; class Planctomycetia; order Pirellulales; family Pirellulaceae; genus Rubripirellula. The sequence goes on along the minus strand of JBCCKZ010000513.1, from coordinate 3,254 downwards.
GTGGCGATTCGTTTCATCATTTCCCCCGTTCCCTGGCCTCCGTTGCTGAGGACATTCGTTGTCCCGAACGAGTTGGTGGCCGAAGGGTGTCGTGAAAGTAAACAGGTCAAGTTGGCTAGTTCAGACTCGCCTGGACGCCGTCGACAGCAGAATCCTAATATCCGCTGGTGAAAGGCGTGATCGATCGCATGGGCGAAAGATCCACCGAGTCGAATTGAGTCATCGGCACATTCGATGCGGAATCTTTGGCAAAACCCTCACGACCGGCACATGAAGTCAAATCGAGAAATCCGCATTTACCCTCCCATGGGCGAATTCACATTGAAGAGAACACGTTTTGCACGACTCCGCTCCGTTCTCTTCTTAGCAATCGTTGGTCTCTTACTCTTTCATGCTGCCAGCACAGCTGCATTGGCGAACGACGTCGCTCAAGCTGGCCAACCCAAGCTGGACGCAAGGGAACTGATCGACCGCGTCCTGGCCTACATGGTCGAGGGACCCGCTTTTGATGCAAAAATTCGCCAAACCGTTTACTACCAGGGTCGTGAGGTTCTCGGCGGCGGTACGTACGAGCATGCGGGCGAAGGAACGGGACGCTATCACCTACAAATGACCATCGTCGACGGTGATGGAAAGCACTTTCTTAGGCAAATCAGCGACGGAAGGCTCGCATGGACTTACCAGCAAATCGGCGAATCGAAGTCACTTAGCCGCGTCGACGCTGGAAGACTCGACCAATGGACAACTCGTTCAGCCCAAACGCATCATCTGCCCGCCAGCCGACTAGTCGGTGGCATGGCTGAAATGCTTGTTCGCTTTTCTCGCGATTACGACCTTATCGTCAATTCGGCAAAGCTAGACGACCAAAGGGTCTGGTGGGTTCGTGGAACACTCAACGCTGACGTGGCTGAAGCCGTTCGAGGAAAATCGGGCACGAACTCCATACCACCGGACTACCCGGCAGAGATTTCCGTCGCGATTGCAACGCAGGATGAGTCTACCGACCACTTGGGACGATGGCTTCCCGTTCGCTGGGAATACCGCGGTCCCGAGATCGAACAAGAACGGGATGCCGACGATCCGGCGAGTTTAGGAAGCTCAAGTGAACCCGGGGACGGAGTTCCGCATCCTGGTCATCGAGCCGTCAAAGTTCGACCAGGACCTCTACTTTCGCTTATGGAGATGTACTCGATTCGCCCGATTGAATCGCCGCCCGCGGATCGTTTTCGGTTCGTTGGTGATCCCTCTTCGCTTGAGACGGCCAACGAAACGGAGCGTTATGTTGAGTTTTTCGGTGTGAAATTGACGGCCCAGGATCGCCGAACCCTACTAAGATGAGTGAGGCCGATTGGTTGGGTCGTGATGGCTCAGTATTCGGAACGACCGGCACCGCCGGACCTTCGATAGCATCGGTGAACTTTTTGAGCTTTCGGCGACGATGAGTTGTTTGTTCGCTCGATGAAGCGATAAGAAGTTACGTTTGAACTATATGAGGACACCATGCTCGTCCTATCCAGGCACCGCGACGAAAGCATCATGATTGGCGATGACGTGGTGGTCACCATTGTCGATATCCGTGGCGATAAAGTTCGTCTTGGTATTGAAGCGCCACAATCCATCCCTGTGCATCGCCAAGAGGTTTACGAGGCGATTCAGAGAGAAAATAAGCGTGCCACACAAACCAGTGGTGGTGCGACCAAAGATATCCAGCCAAATCGCCGCCGCTGACTGAGCGCACCTTCATCTCGCCTACCAATCAATCAAAATACTTGGTAGGCGAACTGTTGGAGGGTGTTCGACTCAATTCTCTAGGCAGCCACAGCAATGGGCGGAAACTTTTTTGATTCCGATCGATTGGCTGAGTCCAATGCTCAACCTCAAAGAGCTGGTGACACAGCGTCAACGCGTTTCCTTGGAATCATGTTTGAGTGCTGTAGCGTGTATGGCCGTATCTACCGCGATGCGGCAGGCACCAGCTACCAGGGCAATTGTCCCAAGTGTGCCAAGAAGCTCACCGTCGGCGTTGGTAGCGGCGGCACAGACCAACGGTTCTTCCGAGCGCAATAGCGATTCGACGACGCGACCACACGTCAACAGCGAATATTATCGCGTTTTGCGGCCATCGTTATAGAAAGCCCAACTCACGAGTGCTGAGATTCGGCCGGTGCTTGGATCCCGCAATCTTCGACTACGCTGAATAGGATTTGCGTCACAGGCGTTCCACTTCTGCGGGACGCGAAGTCAACATCTTGGTCGTTGATTGAGCTACGATCAGGGCATGAAACACCTACCCCCCAGGATGCCATGCGTCACTCTACTTCTGCTCGTTCTGCTTCACGGGTTGGAAACCAACGCCGCTGAACGCCCCGACATGGTCATCTTCCTTTCAGATGACCACACCTATCACGACAGCAGCCCCTACGGGTTTGATCAGTCCAAGATTGCCACCCCCAACATGGATCGTTTGGCGAAGGCGGGCATGACCTTCGATCGAGCGTACGTCAACTCGCCGGCTTGTGCACCCTCGAGAGCCAGCCTTCTGACGGGGTTGTTCACGGCCCATCATCAAGCGGAACCCAATCACGCCCGACCACTCGCCACGCTCAAGAAGCTTCCAGCATTTCTTCAGGAGCTTGGATATGAAGTCGTTAGCTTTGGGAAGGTAGGCCATTACAACCAAACACCGGAGTACGGCTTCGACATTGCCAAACACTTTAAATACCACGAAGACATAGCCATTGATAAGGCATGCCGATGGCTTGAAGATCGGCGAGACGAAAGGCCACTTTGCTTATTCGTCGGTACCAACTGGCCGCATGTGCCGTGGCCCGAGATTGATCTAAAAAGTGATGAGGGGGCTGATCTTTCCATCCCACCAACCCATGCGGATACCAATATTTCACGCTTGTGGAGGGCTAGATACGTCCGCGCGGTAGAGAACATGGATCGCGACCTAGGCAAGGTCTACGACACATCGCGGCGTATCTTGGGCGAAGATGTATTTTTTCTCCATACAAGCGACCACGGCGCGCAGTGGCCTAGCGGAAAATGGACATTGACCGAAGACGGCGTTCGTACCCCCATGATTGTCTCGTGGCGGGGCCGAATCGAAGAGTCAACGCGCAGCCGAGCGATGGTTCAGTGGATCGACGTGCTTCCAACACTCGTTGATGTGGCTGGTGGAGCGTTGCCAACGAATATCGACGGTCGTTCGTTCTTACCAGTGCTTACCGGCTCATCAACAAAGCATCGTG
>JBCCKZ010000512.1:0-4725 GCA_039027135.1 Planctomycetota bacterium | reverse complement strand
GGTGATTTCAAAATGGGACTGAGCTTGGTCCCCCGAACGCACAGCCGTTTTGGAAGCGTAGTGTCTGGAGAGCTCTGCTTTGTTTTGGGGCTCGATCGGTTTAGCAAGTTTAAACTCAATGAGAGTTGTTTCTTCCACATCGATTGGAATTCCCTCGTCTCGCCGCCAAGGGATGGCGTCGGTGTAACGGAGCTCGCCGTTGATATATTGCAGGCGTCGCTGACTCGATGAGACGACGTTGGCGGAATCCCAAAGCTCTCCAAAATTCAACGACAGCCGGTCGCCGCCCATGTTTGTGACAGCGACAAAGATCGTGTCGTCCTGGTGAACGGCAACACAGTCGACAAAATCACGTTCGATACGGCATGCCAGGCGTTCGCCGTCGAAGTCTCGCCAGAGGTCAAAGAACCTAGAGACCATACGGCGTTGGTGGCCAGCGATCGGTTCGCCAGGCACTTGCGGAGAGGCTCCATTGGCCAAAGACAATGGCTCAAAGGCGGCGCCACCACTTGCCGGTGACCAGGGTATGTTCAGGAATATGAAAGGGACGATCAAGTCGATTTGATCTGGCCGTTTCATTGCCTTGCAAAGGTAGGCACTGTAGCTGCGAAGGCGAAGCCACTCATCGGAAGAGCCGCGTCCCGGTTGAAGTGAACCACACTCGGTGACGAGAATCGGTTTGACATTATCGGTTCCCTCCATGTGTGCGCGGAACATGTCGAGGATGGCTTCGAAGCGGCCAAGGAGATAGGCGGTGTATTTTTCCCGACGACGTTCCCAAGCACCGATCGTATTGAAGTCTTCGTAGAAGTGATGTGAGTAGAAGTCGAGGTCATGTCGCGTCTGATCCATGAAGTCTCGTTGAGCTTCGTACAACGAGAAGTTGTTGACTTGCACCTGCATCCAGGCGCTCGTTGGACCACCCACTTTGGTCTTCGGTGAAATCGTATGAATCTGCTTTGCGACTTGATTATGAAAGTCTGCGAGTAGGGACCACGAATCGTAATCTTTGGTCCAATGGAAGTCCCACTCTGCCTTGATTGTGCTTTCGTTTTTTACTTCCCACCAACTAGCAGTCCTTCCACCATCTTGGATCTGGTCTTTCACAAAAGCGGCTGCGAGTTCCGCAGCGGCCGGGAAATTTTCCTTCTTGGGTGTACCCCGCCCGCCCGGATAGCGAGACATGAAGTCCGGCCATTCGTCGAAGCACATTGCGTAATCCATGCTTTGGAATGGTTTAAGCGTTCTCCGAAGACGACCGCCCGAATCATAGGCTTCAAAGAACTGGAGATCGGCATGCCCAGGTTTCGTTTTTGACTCGCTTAGTTTGGGCTGGAGGGGTGAGTAGCCCTTTACCAAAGAAGGCTGCATTTTGAAGATTTGCCTGCCTGGTGAGAAATTTCGCTCCGCCGCCCATTGCTCGAGCTCTTGGGGTACGCCACCTGGTGATGCGTAGTAGCGGAACCATCTCGAACGATGAAGATCCGTTGAGCCACTTATCGAAAGGCTGGTCATTGGATCGATGTCGACGTCGACCGGCACTCTTTCACGTTCGGCCCCAAGATTTCGGTAGGAAAGGTCATCGAACTTCATTGACAAACGACCTTGCGAATGAAACTCGATTGTTTCGATCAAGGTCTGCCCGGGACCGCTACAGTGAATTTCAATCGATGCAATCGGTAGGTCTTTGGCTGGTAGCGGAACAGTTGCCATTTGCACACGAAAGAAATCATCCCGGCTTTCGCTCTGGTGCATGTGAGAGTTCGCACCGAAGGGGAGCAAACTGATCGACTCGATTCGAAGCAGCCCCGAGCCGCGAAGAGCGAGGTGTCGAAACATGCCCGCGATGAGCTGGGAACCTTCAGGAAGTGCTATGACTGCGTCAGTTTCCACCATGCGATTGGGTTGACTGACGACAAGTTCTTGTAGAACCCTTCGGTCAAAATTTTCGTCAACGCGCCCGGTAATCTTGGCTGTCCGATCAACGATGAAGTCATTGAAGAGAAAGTCATGTGCATCTCGGCGAATCTCTCCTTCGGGGCTTAAGGCTGGGCGTGAGTAATTGGTGTTGTCTTGCGCATGGGTGTCAACGCCCGCAGTCAAAAGGATTGCCAGTATTGACAAGCTTAAGACGGGTTTGGATTTCGCTCGCGAGGTTGCAATTGCAAAACGATGATTCATGACCATGCATGAACTTTCAAAACAAAAGGTGAGGGGCCGAAGATGATGAATCGGAGTCTACAGTCGCAGGTTAATCAAACGCGTTTATCGATTACACTAACGATTAATAAAAACTCGGTTGCAAGCACTCTCCAGTTCAAGAGTGTGGTGAAAAAGAGACCTCAACAGATAAAGAATTCGACATACTAATGAAGCGAGATATGTATCCTCGACGCGAGTTTCTTGGGACGTCTTCGGCGGTAGCGGCAGGGCTTTTTGCTGCTGCGGCCAGCACGAAATGTCAAGCTTGGTCGGCCAACGAGGCATTGCAATACGCTGCCATCGGCGTTGGAATTCGTGGATCTGGAATCAATTGCGATGCGGCTCATTTCGCGCAGTGCATTGCCATTTGTGATGTGGATTCCAATCACATCGAGAAAGCAAATGCGAAGCTCGCATCGAGCTTGCAGTCAAAATCGCGGTCGGCGATGAATCCCGAGTCCGTGAGTGATTATCGGGAAGTCATCAACCGTGATGACATCGATTTCGTCGTGATAGCAACACCCGATCATTGGCATGCAAAGATCGCTATCGAAGCGATGTTGGCTGGGAAGGACGTCTATTGTGAGAAGCCGATGACTTTGACGATTGATGAAGGTCGTCAGCTGGTCGACATACAAAAGCGAACTGGTCGTGTCTTTCAAGTTGGGACACAGCAACGTTCCGACGCGCGATTCCAAAAAGCTGTGGCCCTGCAGCGTGAAGGACGTGTCGGCCAATTGACACGAGTGACATGCGGGCTCGGTGGAGCACCAAAATCCAAAGTGCTGCCGATTGCTGAGGTTCCTCGCGGTCTTGATTGGGATCGCTGGCTTGGGCCTGCTCCGATGGTGGATTATCGTCAAGCGGGTCAGCCAGCCCAGTTCGGATATGGCAAAGAGTTTCCTCATGGTCGAGGACACGCACACTTTCGTTGGTGGTACGAGTACTCGGGAGGAAAACTAACTGACTGGGGAGCGCATCACGTGGACATTGCAATGTGGGCGATGGACAAGTCGGATTCCACGATCGGTCCGTTTACGATTGAACCGTTGATGGTGGAACATCCGGTCGAGTTTAGTGAAGGCATGCCGCTGAGTGATGACCAATTCAATACCGCCACCGCGTTCCACCTCAGGGTGACATTCAAAGATGGTATCGAGCTCGATATACGTCACTCGGCCAATGATGATCTTGGCTTTGGCAATGGGATCATGTTTCAGGGCGACGCTGGTCGTTATTTCGTAAATCGATCGAAGCTGACTGGACGGCCGGTTGAGCAATTGGACTCGAGCCCATTAGCCACGGATACCTTTGAAGCGATCCATCCGGGGCTGCTTGGAAATGGCATGTGGCATATGGATGATTTCATCAAGTGCGTTCGATCTCGGAAAACTCCAGTCTCTGATTTGGTTTCGCACCACCGTCATCTAACCGTTTGCCATGCAGCAAACATCGCAATGCGACTAGGAAGGAAACTTACCTACGACCCCTTATCGGAGACGTTTGTTGATGACTCCAATGCCAATGCATTTCTCGCTCGCCAACCGCGTGCAGGCTACGAAACGAAGAGTTAGCAAGCATCATCCACGGCCTGTCGATTTAACAAGCCGCAACGCGATAGCGTCCGGTTCCAAACCGTAACCGGGTGCTAGTGCACCGCGGCTGATCATTGATTTCACGGATGTCATTAAAGCGACATGCCGTCCAAGAATTTCGATACATCATCGCTTTGATTCACTCACTGTGAAAGCGTTTTCGTAGCGGAGTTCGCCAGGGTCCCGGCAACCGGTTGTTTCGGAAGCCTGGCGACACCCGCTACGAAAGACACCAATGCTCAGCGATCACGCACCAGAAGAATGCCTGCTGGCGAGCTAACTGCATCCGTCGGTGCCTTGAACTAGCGACTGGGTGTGCTCGCTACTGCAACGTTCGCGCTTTGGGCTTCGGCCACTGAACTGTTTCCGCCAGCGGAAACTTCATGTAGGTCGAGTTCACCTCGAACAATGCGAATGCTGCGTGGAGCATCAATTCCAATGGCGACACGATTGCCGGAGATTCGATTGATGGTGAGAACGATGTCGTCGCCGATCATCAATTGCTCACTTTCTTTGCGACTTAGAACCAACATGCTTTTCATCCCTGTGGAGTAAATTGAATTTTCGTCGGAAGTAGTACAACTTCCGTACCATAGATGTCCTTCGCAACGTAAATACGCACAGCAACTTTAGAAAAACGTAGAAATTCGAGGGTTTCACCCAGAAAAAGTTGCCGATAATCAGCTTTTGTTGCACTTGCATGTGCATTGTTGATTTTTTTGTGGTTGCGGCCGATCAGTTTTGTTTCCAAATGAGACAATTGATTGCTCGAAAAGCGACCCGCTCGCACATCAGTACTTCGTTGAGGTCTTGATTCGGCAGCCTTGCGGTGGAATCCTACCGATTGCATTGCAAACGCAAGCAGAACCGTTGGCGAAGTCTCTGTTCGCTAGGGGCCAGTAGCTCAGTTGGTTAGAGCTGGGGACTC
>JBCCKZ010000511.1:0-4727 GCA_039027135.1 Planctomycetota bacterium | reverse complement strand
GGGCTCAGATTGATTTTGGTTCTCCATCGCGCAAGGCACAACAACGTGTCGTCAAGATTTACGGTGCCGGCGGTGTAAAGGGACTTGAGGCTTATCAGTCCGGATTCCTGGTCTCGCCGGAAGGACACATCGCGACGGTTTGGAGCACGGTCTTGGATGTGCCACCGATAGTCTTGCTAGATGATGGACGTCGATTTGAATCAGAGCTAATTCACTTCGAGCCGGTGTTGCAGATTGCTGTGCTCAAGATTGATGCGACCAATCTGCCTTTCTTTGAAATGCCGTCAAGCCGTACCGTCAGTGTTGGCGATGCTGTTTTGGCTGTGAGCAATCTCTTCAATATTGCAACCGGTTCGGAACCGGCCTCCGTGATGCGAGGCGCCATCGCGGCTGTCACGCGGCTGGACGCTCGACGTGGTACCTATTCGACACCGTATCGAGGTGACGTCTTTGTCTTGGATTTGGTGGCAAACAATCCGGGTGCGGCTGGAGGGGCCTTGGTCAATCCATCCGGCGGTCTCGTGGGAATGCTAGGACGCGAATTACGCGATGCGAACACCGGGGTTTGGCTTAATTACGCTGTGCCAGCTGATGTTCTTCGGCAAACCGTTGGTGACATCATTGCGGGAAAGCTGACCACTCGTCCCGCGGACGATCCGTTGTTGTCTCGCGAGCAATCGCATGCATCGGAGAAGTTAGGTTTGGTCTTGGTGCCCGACGTGCTTGAGTCGACACCCAATTTCGTTGACGCAGTGACGGCAGACTCAGCCGCATCGAAAGCTGGATTGCGGCCCGATGACTTGATTCTCTTAGTTAATGGTGTCCGTGTGACCGGCCAGGCTTCTTTTCGCACCGAACTTCGAAAAATCAATCGTCGAGATGATTTGAACTTGGTCGTGCAGCGTGGGTCAGAGATTGTCAGTGTGGTTTTGAGGCCATAACACTCAGTATTAGGGGGAGGCGTACGACGTCTCGGGTAGTTTGCGTTGTCACCCGATGGGTCGCTTGAGGCTCCCCAGTTCGGCTCATTGGTTTACGGGACCTCCACGACGCTGAGCCGCGTGGGGAGGCGTACGACGCCTCGGGTAGTTTGCGCCGTCACCCGATGGGTCGCTTGAGGCTCCCCAGTTCGGCTCAACTATTTGGCCCTAACCATACGGCCAAGACCGCTATAGCTGGACCAAAACACGCAGTGAGTCATAAGCCATTTCCACGCCATCAGGTAGCGCGGCATTGGTCTTGTGATAGTCGAGATGACAGCCAGTGTGAGTTAGCAGCGTCCGGTCTGCGCCAACTCGCTTGGCGACCTCGGTAGCTTCCTGCAAATTGAAGTGGGTAGGATGAGGCGTTTCACGCAATGCACCGATGACAAGAGTCTTTACACACTTGAGTCGTTCAATCGATTCATCGGGAATGTGATTCGTGTCGGTACAATAAGCGAAGTCGCCAATCCGGAATCCCAAGACCTCGAATTGCGGTCCATGAAGCATGGGAATGGGAGTTAGGCGTGCTCCCAAAACGGTGAATGACTCATTTCGATCAATTCGCCGAAACTCAAGTTTGGGCCTAGCACCCGGATGCGTTTCGACTCGATCGATGAACGCGTAATCGTAGGATCGACGGATACGATCTTCGACCTTCTCTTCACAAAACAGTGGGACGGCGTTTCCGAGGCGGAATGGAAACAGTCGTACGTCATCGAGGCCAAAGATATGGTCCGCGTGTTCGTGGGTGTAGACGACTGCGTGGACGAGGTCGACGTCCTCGCGAAGCAGCTGCATCCTCAGGTCTGGGGGCGTGTCTACAAGTAGGTTGCCTTCAGCAAGTCGCACGAGGATGGAGCACCGGGTTCGCTGATTGCGTGGATCACCGCCTCGACACACATCGCATTTACAGCCGATTACGGGAACCCCTACCGAGGTTCCCGTTCCAAGGAAAACGACCTCCGCTCTGGACGGGTCAGACAGAGGCGGGTTTCGTACTTCGTCAGGATCAGAATGGTTTGGCAAGACGCTCTGGAGCAATTCGGGTGGGTTTGGCATACTCTCGCGGGAACACACTTCAGAATCCTACCGAATTGAAAAGATGACGCACGGGGGTCGACCGGTGCCCGATTTGGCATGAGCCATCGGCGTGCGAGCCATCGAACGGACTATCAGACACCTCGATCGAACGATCAAAACCGAAATCGGATCAAAATGTTTAAGAATTTTTCACCCCAATCCCTCACCATCAACGGTCGACAGAGCGAGCTAATCGAATTGGCCCTCACCTACGGCTTCAAGGGAATGGACGTCGATATGCACGAAATGTATCGACGGAATCAACGCAGCGAGAACAAAGACGCTTCGAAGTACCTCGACGCAGCGAAGAAGTCATTCAACATCAAGCTTGGTACTTTCGATTCAGGTCTCGACTTGGACGCCGACGAGGACAGCTATTCCGCTTCGGTGGGTGCCTTGGGACCTATTGCTGAAATGGCTGCCGCTCAGGGTGTTTCGCGAGCCAGTGTCAAAGTGCCCGCATCGACTGACCGGCTTCCGTACCACGAGTACTTCGCAGCGATCACCGATCGCCTTGGTAAAGCCGCGGAAGTGTTTGCACCCCACGACATCAAGCTAGCAGTCGCCTTCCAGTCGGGAAAGGAATTGGCCGAGGGCAAGGAATTTGAATTCGTCCGAAATGTCGAAGGATTCATTTCTTTGGTTCGCGGTGTTGGCAATGCCGGCGTGGGTTTCTACATCGATACTTGGGACTGGGTTGTTGGCGATGGAGCCATGGATCAGCTCAGCGAACTCAAAGCTGAAGAAATTGTTGCGGTCCGCATCGGTTCGATTCCCGAGGACGTGGATGTTTCGAAAGCTGAATCTTGGCAAAAGCTCGTTCCAACTGCTGAAGGACCGGTCAACCATGTCAAGTTGATCGCACACTTGAACTCGATTGGCTACGACGGACCGCTCTCACCGGCGGCCAATGGCCGTTCCTACAAAGGGCAAACTCGCGAGAGCATCGTCCAAGCGGGGCAAGAGGCTGTCGATGCGATTTGCACCGAAGCTGGCATGGAAGTGACGCCATTGCCAAAGGACTCCATCGACGAGTCGGCTTACGAGACCGCGCCGGCTATCTAGTTAGTTCTCTAGACACGCATGAGCCGCAGGGGGAGCGTGCGACGCCTCGGGTAAGCTGCCTTGTAACCCGATGCGTTGCTTGAGGCTCCCCAATTCGGCTCAACGTGTCTCGGGAATCATCCCAGCCAGCATCACAAAAATACTGGCGGCCAAAAGGTCTGCCGTCGTACCAGGGTTGTATTGGTTTCCGTCTCCACGAAGTAATGCATCCAACTCTAAGGAATCGAGTTGTTGTGCTTTTTGCTGAATTCGTTTGGCAACATTCGCATCATGCTTTCGTGAAATCAGTGTGTCGGCGTATTCCGCGAGCATCCACCGCTGCGTTTCGGCGATACCCTCGAGCATGCCAAGTTGTTTCGTCTCTTCGATCAGCTTAGGCGTGATCGCTGTGCAAACACGATCAAACTCCGTGGTGTATTGCAAAGCCACATCATCACGGCCGGCAGCATGCTTCATCGCTTCGGTGAGATGCAGGTCTGGCGGTGGCGTCCTAACGTCCAGCTGTTCTTTGTTACCCAAGCCGCCGGCACCTGCAGTGGCAATAGCTTGGAAGATGACTTGGCTGTCATCGATGTCAAATATGCCCTCAAGCGAGATCCTCTGGGGCAAGGAACTCCAAGGGTTCTTTCGGTAGCTTTCAACAAGCGGACCCAAGAGGAGAACGATTCCGAGATTAACGTTCGTGCCACATTGCAATCGAGTCTGTTCGACTGTTTGCGAAATTCGTTTTCCGATTGGATGCGAGTATTCGGTCAGTTCTTCGGCGGTGATCCGTGCTGCGATAGCAAAGTGTTCGTATCGAAGATCATCGAAGCTTGCGGACGGATGAACATTGCCAAGCTTGGGTGCGGTCGCTTCAAGAACGCATGCCCAACGAATCGCGTCGGAGACACTGGTAATTGGCCACCTTGTCGCCATCACTTCAAGCCTGCACCACTGGGGCGACGAGTAATGGCACCTCGGACACCGAGTTGCCTCGGATCCCGGGCGATCTTATCGCTAAAGATGCGAACGTCGTCCAAGATCGGCCGCAAACGAGCGGAAGCGGCTTCCACGTTCTCAACAGTACGGCGAATTTCAAAGTAGAGCTCGTCATCCTCAAGTAGCCGTTTGACGGTCCCGTCGCTTGAGTTGAGTGTCCGTCCAAAGGTCTCCAGCTGAGCAAGCGTGCGATTCGCATTGTTGAGGGTTTCGAGCAAGCTCCTCGCAAAGTCTTCACCTTGTTCGGCGAAGGGCGCGGTGAGCTGCTGTAAGTTGCCAAGCGTTCCTTCCGCGTTGGCGATGGTTTGGCCCAATGACTTTTCGGTGCGTTGGACGACTCCTCGAACCTCCTGCACTGCCTTCTCTGCCTCGTCGCCGACCTTCTTGAATTGCAACCCAACGCCCTCAATGATCTCGATGGTGTCGTTGGTTCTTGAAAATGCATTGGTGGCTTCGTTGACCAATCCAGGCAGTTGCTCCACCGTAGCTTTAACACTGGACTGAAATTGTTCGTTGCCCACGATGTCTCTTATGTCTGTGAAGGTCTTCTCGAACTCCTGCAATGCTTCAACCGCCTGTTGGGATAACTTGCCGATTTCGCCGCTATCGCCACTGATT
>JBCCKZ010000510.1:0-4730 GCA_039027135.1 Planctomycetota bacterium | reverse complement strand
GTCCCCTAACATGGCAGCCTGAAAACAACATCGCCGAAGCCAACGTCAAGGACGATGCAAAGCTCGTCGCAAACAATATCTCTACGAACAATATTCGCTTTCGTACCGAGGGCAACGGCTCAGTCAGCGTCCGGGGTTTTCACAAGCATGGAACACTTGAAAAGCAGCAGGATGGAGGCGGGATCTTACTTCAAAGGGCAGCCTCCAAGGATCAATCTTCGATCGCGAAGCCGAAGGTTTGGATCTACACCGATATGAGTGACCCTACGCTGGAGGGGAGGAATCATCGAGGCACTATCAACGACCCCGACGACGTCTCGGCCATGGCTGCATACCTGTTGATGGCTAATGAGTTTGAGACTTTGGGCATTGTCGTTGCCAGTACGCACAGGGACGAGCACCACAAGACCCCGGATCAGGCTGAGTGGGCGAATAGGTTCTTCGGTGAGGCCTATCGCAAAGATGTCAAACAATTGAACGAACGCTTCGGCGGATACCCAGATCGCGTGACGTTCGTCCAATCATGCATCAAACAAACTGCTGAACAGTTCTCGACGTCGCGGGACTATCGTTCGATCGATAACTATCCATCCGTAGGAGCTCTACTGGAAAAGGCGAAGTCATTGGAGGAAGGTGAACGAATCAACGTTCTTTGTTGGGGATCGCTGACGGAACCAGCAATTCTGGTGTCGCACTGCCTTGCCAACAAACAGACCGGCATTCTCAACCGATTGCGTTTTGTTGCCCACTGGACAGACTCACCGCTGCATCAAGGCACCAAAGAACATCCCGAACGCGTCGCAAACTGCCGTGAAGACGCATCGGCCTGTGCGTACATGAAGCAGCAAGCCAAGTCACGAAACATCACGTATCACGAATGTGGAGCGATCGGCCAGCACGGCATCGTCAGCGGAAGCCCACAAGGCGACGAGTACTTCGATCAATTCCGATCCAGCCAGCTAGGTACGATCTTCGTCGAGGGAAAATACGTTCGTGGTCGCGTCGACCATTCCGATTCAGCCACCTACTGGACCCTGCTTGGGAAGTGGGGCATCAGCCTTAAGGATATCCCTTCCGATGGCGGCAATAATCCGTTGATCGAACTCCGGAATGAAGAAGCCCTGAGGGAATCGTCGTTGCGAATCCACGACGAGTTGCTCAAAAGGTCACGGCGATAACTTCATTTACTATCGTCGTCATCGTTGATGAAGGCTTTCGAGTTTCAGGAGATACAATCGCCGACCACGAAGTTCCAATCTTGAGCTCGTCTACCTGCCACAATCCGTCCTCACCCGAGTTGATACGGATCGAGTTGATGCTGCTGACGTGGTTCGATTGAGCGCCTACGCTCCAAACGGTGGGTTCTATCCGATCCACCAACTCCCCTGATGCGTAGACTCTGAAGTTAGCTTCGCTAACTGGTGAATTGGGCAAGTAACGTAAGACAAGCAGGCATGTTCGGTCGTCAGGAAATCGATTCGCCGTTTCACCGACTTCTCCAGCGTTGTTGATATAGAGAGAGCCTTGCGAGGTGATCCCAAAGGAGACGCTATGCCGCCTTGTGTATCGAGGAGAATTTGAGTTGGGTTCCAGCAGAACCTGCATCGAAGTCTGGCCGTCCGAACCACCTTTCATTCGATGCAGGAGAAGCGACACATAAACAGCATTGAGCGACGAAACTTCGATGGGGGACTCGAGTCTCCTCCGCATATCGATCCCGTTTTTCGCCAAAAGCAGCCGACGACCGGCGCGGTTGATTCCAAAAACAACGTCATCGGGGGCTTCAGCCGTTTCAGCAAGTTGTCGATGTACTCGACCGGCTGACTCCCAGCCGCTCGCCCAGCCAAAACCACTTCGATCACGACGAATTCTACCTGCAAGATTCTCAAACCCGTCGTACGCGAGCAACTGCTCTCCGGCTGCATCGCGAATCTGCGTTTCGACTCGCCGGACGAACTGCCGCGCGCCGAACGGTATCCGATGAGGACGATTGGGTTCGGCGCGGGAAAAACGTCGCGCTTCGCCTGAGCTGATACGATCCGCGAATACAGTCGATGCATCCGCTGTCGTCCAGATAACGCTTCCGTCAAAGACGTGAACTTCGGTGGACTCGGCATCCAAAGAGACCGCATACTGGGTGCCTTCGTCTACGATGTCTGCCTCGGGCGTCGTAAGAAGGAAACCGTTGGAGACCTCCGTTACATCGACAAAAACGGTGCCAGCAAGGAGCTGTGCGGAATCCGAGGACTCGATTTTCAAGGAGCATGGTGATTCCAGAACAACACTGGTGCCAGAATTGAATCGTAGTTCAGCAGCTCCCGCAGTGAGTTCCAACACACCAGTTGCAAAGCCGCCATTTGCCGGTGGTGCTTGCCTCCACTCACAATCTTTTTGCTGAACTAACCTGCCGAATTCGGTGACGGGATCAATCTCGACGACTTCTTCCTTCGTCCCTTCACTAAGCTGTCCCCGATCACCATTGGTTGATTTCTCCAACCAGATGAATGAAATCAACAGCACCGCAGCGGCCGCACCAACGAATGCCCATGTTGGTCTCGAATTCCAGACGCTCCTGTTTCGTGGAGAACTATCGGTATAACCCGATGAGGAATCCACCAATAAATCTTCGGAAGCCCACTTATGAAGCGAGGCCTCTAGGTCCATCGATTCGCCGGAGGTAACTGCGTCAAAAAAAGCAGCGTCTCTTCGGATTGGCCACACCCAGTGAGGTATTAGTCAACACGTAGAACTTATCTGAGAATTCAAATCTTTTCTGCTTGTTTTCGATGATGCTGTAGAGAGAGCATTACGCATATGTTGTGACACCGATATGCGTGTCGAACGCGTCGCGTTCATGTTCTGGTAGTCTTTCGCGGTGATAGCGAATCGAGATACCACCATGTAAAGTCCCGTCGGCGTTGATCATCCAATCGAGCACCTCGCATGCTAGCACCTCGATAGTGTCGCCGACTTCAAATCCTTGAAGCGTTGCCGGAATTTCGAAGACTTGAGCGACAAAACCGTCCGTTGTTTCCTTCACATTATTCAGCCAAATAAAGCAGCGGCCCTCTGAGTGTGGATTCGAGACCTCCGTTTTAATCAATGGCAACCACTCTTCGGACCTAGCAATCATATCGCGAAAATCAACAAGAGTTTCTTGCGCTCTCTCAATCGTCAACTGATAGGTGGCATCCGTGCTATTGAAGCGATCTACCCTGGCACCGGGATCTAGATCTGGCTTTCGGCCGAGTTCGCGACGAAGCATCTGCCAATCGTACCAGCAATTCTCAGGATCAATATCCACGTAGCCCCGCGACTCCACCATCTTCGCTGCGTCAGCTTCTTCCATCATGACGCAAGCGGCTGAATCACGAAGCTCGAGCACCTCCGCTTCGTCAAGTGGTTCGGTCTTTTGGTCTTCAGCGGCAACTAACACAGCGGATAACGCCGGCACAAAAACGGGAATGGGTTCGCGAGGTTCGCTCATGATTCTCTGCAAGTTGTGGCTGCCGTAGGTCGGCAATGATGATTGATTCTACCTTCGCAAAAAGCTCTGCAATTGAATTCAATCCTTAAGACTTGATCACGCGGTCTTGTCGGCAATTTTGAAACTGCCACATGAGAAGAGCTAGGAGGCGAAAAGCCATCGCCATACGACGTAAGCGATATAGGCGGTCATGACAGCACGTACGATGATGCTGAACCACGTGAAGCTGAGTTTTCCGTTTTCGCGTTCGATATCGAAAGGAAGGCTGCCCTTCCAAAATGGTCCCCACCCATTGAGGCCAAAATGATAGGTCTTCTTGTCTGTTTCTATGGTCAAAACGTGGCCGGGGATTCGGAAAATAAAGGACCGAAACGAATAGAGCACCGCACGATCAATCTCTGAAAACTCAACTAGCCAGTCGCCACATTCGAGTCGATCTTCGAACACTTTGAGTGATGCGCGACGCGAGATCACCCAGTTAGGTCCGTGCTTCCGTTGGTCGCCCTCGGCTGTTGTCGCTTTGGTCATACATTGGTGAAGTAGTTCGGGCATGGGTGAGGTGTGAGACGATCAGGAACTCGATTCGGCGGGATGAAATATCATTCTATTGGGGTAAAGTCATAGGCTCCGCCTACCGAGATGAATCTCGGCCTTCGTTTCTGGGGCCTGGAGCAGCAACAAGGAAAAAGTCTAGATCAATCAAACGCCAAGTGAGTCGACGACTCGTCTTGGCTATACTCCTGACCAGGCTTTCTCGGGACGCCTTTCCAGCACTCCGCCCACTCAATGAATCTTAATGAAATCGCTTCTGACTGTTTGCCTTTTTCTGAATGTCTCTGTTTTGGTTCCCGCAACAAACGCCATCGCAGAGGACGGCGAGTGGGTGTCTTTGTTCAATGGGGAGGATCTGGATAGTTGGATTCCAAAGATCCGGCATCATCCCGCTGGAGAGAACTATGGAAATACGTTTCGCGTTGAGGACGGATTATTAAAAGTGCGTTACGAAGCTGACGCGTATCCGAGCTTTGACGAGCGCTTCGGCCATCTGTTTTACAAAGATGCATTTAGCCACTATCGACTTCGCGTTGTCTATCGCTTCCTGGGTGAACAATGCACCAACGGTCCGGGGTGGGCCATCCGCAATAGTGGATTGATGCTCCATGGCGAAGCACCGGAGACCATGGAGATTGATCAAGACTTTCCCAAGTCAATTGAGGTCCAATTGCTTGGTGGAGACGGTGAC
>JBCCKZ010000509.1:0-4730 GCA_039027135.1 Planctomycetota bacterium | reverse complement strand
GGGGAGGGATCTGAGTCTCGCTGATATCTTGGTCGCTCATGTCCGCAAACAGCTGCACCCAAGGATCATGTATGGTGACTGGTTTGGGCATTAGCTCAATGATCTCGCCAGGTGTTCGCATTTTGGCGAACGTGTACATCTCGATGAAGCGTAGAAAGTCACCGGGATACTGGGTGTTGATCAGGCCCTGCAAGGCGAGGGCCATCCGTTTGACATTGATGTACTGGCCGTCATAGCGCATCGAACCACTCATGTCCATGATCACTGTCGTGGCGCATTTAGGGTGATTTCGTGTTTTGTGCACGACGATGTCATCGCTGCGTAGACGAATGGGGCGTTCATCACGCTGACGAAGAAGCGCGTTCGTCACGGTTTGCGGCAGATCAATGTTGGCCACGCTATCACCAAACTCATACGGTTTGGTTTGTTGCAACTCAACGGCACCCTCGCCAACGACATCGCCCTCGTGACGCCCCGTTCTTGAGGGGTCAAGTTCAGCGAAGATTCGTTCGAGCAATTTGCTTTGGAATGTTTTGTAAGCCTGAGGCGTGAGTCTGAATCCGTTGCCGTTGGGATCTCGTTCGATACCTTGCCGTTCAGCCTGTTCACGCATTAGGTTTTCGATTTGATTTCGCATCTCCTCGAGTTGCTGCATGTCGCCGGGCTGGGCGAATTCGGAGAGCAGCTCCATATCGATGATTCCGATTTGAGCATTTTCGGATGCCTCTTCGAGTTGACGAAGCAACTCATCGATCTTTTCGAGCTCCTCTTTGACTTCCAATGCCTTGGGGACCGACATCGATTCGTTGCCGGTGAAGTCGTACTTGGTGACCAGCTCTTCAACAGCGTGCTTGTCGCTCATCGTGCCCGAAATTCGCATCAGCGATTGAGCAAGATGGCTGCTATCACCGTCAGCTCGGTACCAGAGCTGCTCAATCATGTACGGCTGCTCGTAGGTGATCGCTCGTTTGTAGATCTTTTCCATCGATTTTGGGATGGAAACATTCTTGGTGGACTTGTGATAGGCCTTGCGAGCCTTTTTTTCGACGCCTTTCGTTTCGTACGTTTCAAGGATTTTTCGCTTACGCTCCTCGAGCATTGCTTTAAGCATGTCGAGACTGGGGCCCAGGCCCGCAATCTGCGATGGGTCTAGACGCACTGCATTGGCCAGCTCTTCTTCGGTGAGCTCACGATAGTTGCCGTACATCATCGCGTGCTCGAACGCGCCGCTAACCATGTCGGGCGGAGGCTGCGTGGGCGGAGGGAACGCTGCCGGGTCGTATTTCTGGTAGGAATGGATAATGCCGCCGGGCATATCAGGTCTCGTACTCAATTTTGCCATGTTTCTGCGAGCGACTGATCTTCTCCATGCTGTAAAGACCGGCCAAGACAAACTCAACGCAAGAAGCTCTCAATGCGGGATTCTCGGATGCGTTGACTTCGAATGCTTTTTCCCAGGCTGGTGGAACTGCTTGCAACCGTTCGGCATATTCCGAGCTTGGTAGCAGATCACCGACTTCCACGCGGACTCCACCGCGAAAGATCTCGGCAATCTCGCCGAGACCGTGTTCTTCGACATATTCACCGAAGACTACTTGAATTGCCTGGGCGACTACCGCATCGAGGACCTGGCGCTCTGACATCTGGTGGGTTCCCATCAGGTCAAGTTCAAGCTTGCCTAACGATGACGAGTACAGGTGACCCAAGTCGCTGATTCGCGGTACCGCGGGTTTTTCATCATGTAAAATGCCACGCTGCCGAGCTGAGGCGACGAGCGTGCGGAAGTTGGCTAGTGAGAAACGAGCCGATACACCGGAGGCTTGGTCAATGTACTTGCTTTTTCTTGCCTGATTGGTGATCTCTTCGACGAGTTGATACATGAAATACGGCACGACGACGGGATACTCTCCATCTAGGTCCGCACCAACTTCTTGTTGAAGGATCTCAATACCCTGATCACGTTCATCGGGATAGTGAGTTTGGATGATGCTTCCGATCCGGTCTTTCAGTTGAGGAATGACCTTGCCCGATCGATTGTAAGTCGATGGATTTGCCGAAAACAAAATCACGACATCCAGGTCAAACTGAATCGGATAACCACGTATTTGAACGTCGCGTTCTTCAAGGATATTGAAGAGGCCGACCTGGACCAGTTCGTCCAGTTCGGGGAGTTCATTCATCGCAAAGATGCCTCGATGCATTCTCGGGATGAGTCCGAATGACAAGGCTTCCTCAGCACTCATGGAAACGCCACCGGTTAGCTTTGCCGGATCGATCTCTCCGATGATGTCAGCGAATTTGGTTCCTGGAGCCAATCGCTCCGCGTATCGCTCATCGCGATGCCACCAAGCAATCTTGATATCTTCGGGGTCGTGCTCTTGAACCAGGCGTTTTCCCAAAGAGCTAATGGGTGCCATCGGATCTTCATGAATTGGCAGGTCTGGATGGTCAATGTAGGGAACATACTCATCAAGAAAATTGACGAGCATCCTCATGATGCGACTCTTGGCCTGTCCTTTCTCGCCCAGGAACAACATGTCGTGACCTGAGAGTACTGCCAAATTGATCTCCGGCAGCACCGTGTTTTCGTAGCCGACGATACCGGGAAAGGTCTCCTCACCACTGGCTAGCATGCGTGTGAAGTTGTCTCGAATCTCATCCTTGACCGACTTTGATTGCCATCCGCTTTGCTTGAGCTCGGCGAAATTAGCGGGCCGCGTCGCAATGTCCACTGCGTTCATGGTTCCTCGTGGATTCTTCATTGTCGCACGGCCGCAATCGATTTCGTGCGGTCAAAAGGCGACTCTGAATGGAGTGTGCAGATATCGTTCTACGAATCGACCGAATTGTAGACCAGCGACCAACAACGCAGTGATCCAGAAAGATGACTGCTTATTCGTTTGAAGAGCCAGATGATTGTGCAAGCTTCGATGGCGTCAGCGAAGCAATCGGCCAGCAGCTGCGGAATCGCTCTGCGATCCGGTTCGCGACGTTGGGTCCAGGCAGCATGCCGGACAAGCGACGTCCCAGAGCATCTTTTGACGCGTTCCCCTGGTCCACCGCCTCAACTCGAGATGGCGTCTCGAGTTCGTCCGAATCATCGATTTCTGGATGACTGCAGAAAGCGACTGGAGATGCCGATCGAAGCGCACCCGGTTGAATTCTCCCCAACATGGCTCGCTCCTGCCCGTCAGGTCGACGACGTGGATCCATGACCCGATAACCGCTCACAGCCAACCGAACGATCTGAAGTTCAATCTCGTGGTTAGCGCCGTCAATTCCGCATTGCTGGAGGCAACCGGCACCCTGTTGGCTCACGGCACGCCGAATCACAGCGAGTCGAAACTCACCGGTACGCAAACCTAAACGACGAAAGTCTTCGACGTTCGTCATGGCGATCGAATTTTCAGACGGGGCAGGAAGGACGGACATGGTTCCGACAGCTATTCAGGAAGAGCGTGAAACTCGATCCCAATTAAGCGTTTCTTGTGTTGAGGCGGGTACGTTGGTGAGTTCGAATTGAAGTTTGAAATGGATGCAGACGCTGCCGAAAAACGCCTTCCTCCGCTTTCCACTTCGTACCTTAGACACTGGCTTTGTCGAAAAGATCTCCAAAAAATCCAACTTTTCGACTCGGGTGCTAACCCCGCCGCTAGACCCCAGTTTTGGTGATCACCGAAAAGATCGAGGTGGGGGTGAAAAATTAACCCCCTCGTCTCTTCGTTCCAAAAACACAGGCGTTTGATAGCAACTATCAGATCGTCTCAAGATCTGATCTATGGTCTTCACTGCGGTACCTGCATGCGCATCCAAACCGGCCGCCGGCGATCAGCCCGAGTTTTCGTGTCCATGAGGATGGTTTCGATATCGTTGTCAAAGTCATAGCGGATACTCCTCGATCCGAATTTGATCCGAATCTCCTCATCAAATCGAACTCCATCGGTGGGAGCCAAAGAGACTTCAAAGCGGTCACCAGGCCCACCAAAACTGAGCCCATTATCGCCAAGCAAGCGACCAGATGCGGTTAGCGAGCGAATCCTCGATCGGCGGTCCCAAAGAATAGGATCGATCGAGGCGCTTTGGGGCATATCTTTGACTTTGAGCCACCAGAACGAAACATCAGAGCCTCGCATCGTGTCGACTTCAAACTCCGAGGGTGCGGGGATTCTTCGATTGTCTGCGTTAGCAACCCACTCACAGATTCTCGGCACTTCGTTGAAGAAGTACTCTTTGCCACGACCACGATAAGCCACCACCATCGCGTTGTGCTTAAACGTCATATATTCTTCAAGGATTCCACCACTGGGTTTGGTTTTGTCCAACTCGCCCATCACGTGATACATCGGGATGTAATGCGAGTTGCGTTTGTAGTGCCGGATTGTTTTGTCAGCCGTCGCGCTGATCGTGACCAGGCCCGCCCACATGTCGGGATGTGAAAGCGCGATATCCCAAGCGGCCGCGCCACCCTCCCCGAGTCCCGCGATGGTGATTCGATCCGCATCAATCGAAAAACGACGCATCGCATGCCGCAAACAACGGAGCACGCGTTCTTGTTCGGCGGGCGTGTACTCATAGCTTGGCTGTTCTTGCCGACTCCATCGTGGTGATACCACGATGATCCCATGCCTTGATGGATAGCCTTGACGCTCGCCGGTCTTGTCGTCCGCTCGCCCGCACCACCACTCGAGGTGATTTTCTTGAGTCCAAAAGGTTGGATGCAATACGAGGAG
>JBCCKZ010000508.1:0-4731 GCA_039027135.1 Planctomycetota bacterium | reverse complement strand
CTGCAAACGCCGATCCAAGCGAAATGGCCGGGGTTCCAATACGTAAGTTTTGATGACCTCGAATCACTAAACGATGCAATGAGTGATCAAACAGCATTCATCTTGACGTCACCCAATGATCCAAGCGGCGCCGGACGCGTTCTTTCGAACGATTACCTACGTGCTGTCCGTGAGCTCGCTGACCAGCACGAACTGCTCTGGATTGCCGACGATCGGATGACGGTTGCCGGCTCGAGTGGATGTATTTCGGCGACGCAGTCACTTTCTGATAGCTCGCCGGATGTTGTTTTGTTGCGAGGCGGCTTGATGGCTAATGAGTCAGGCGGTTTGGCAATCGGCAATGAGGCGTGGTTTGAATCGGCTCAATCATCGAGTTCGCTGGTTCCATGGTCGGTTGCGAACCCTTGGCTTGTCTCGGTCGTCGAGTGGTCGCTCGGTCTCATTTCGAATGAAGGCACCATTAGCCGCGCGAACGACCACTTCCAGTCGGTCGTTCGGTCCATTGCTTCTAGTCTGGGTTCTGGGTCGGTCGTACGCGATGTCCACCCATTGGGCGGAACCATCGGACTAGAAACTGATCTGCCGACGAACGAAGTCCTCTCAGAGTTGTCAAAATCTGGCATCATTGCCGAACCCGCGGGGCCAAATGGGATCCTGCTTCATTTACCGATGGATTCGTCCTCAGAACCTTCGTGGGTCGCAGCGTTTGCCAACGCTTTGCAGCTGACCCACGAAGCGGCGGGCGAAACCACCTGATCTAGATCAAGACTTTTACGACCTTTGATTTACGGGGAATGCCATGCAACACCTCCGAAGCCTATTTGATATTTCAGCCGATGATGTTCGCGTCATTTTGGCTGCCGCTGTCGAGTTGAAAGCTCGTCTGGGCCGTGGCGAACGTCCGGATGTTTTGAAAAACCACAACATTGCCCTTCTCTTTGAAAAGCCCAGTCTTCGCACCCGAGTGAGCTTTGAATGTGGAATCAAGCAGGTCGGTGGGGGAAGTCTATTCCTGCAAGAAGATGTCGGCTGGGGCACGCGAGAATCACCATCGGACTTCACCAATGTGCTTGGGCAGTTTGTCGATGCAGTGGTTTGCCGAGCCAAGTCGCACGACCGCGTTCTTGAACTGGCAAGTTTTGATGCGATGCCCGTGATCAATGGTCTGACTGATCTATGTCATCCCTGCCAGGCACTGGCTGACGTCTTGACGCTTTATGAACAGCTGGAATCGATTCGGGGGCGTCACTTTGTTTTTGTGGGTGACGGAAACAATGTCGCGCAATCGGATGCTCTTATCGCGGCGATGCTGGAGATGAAGTTTACGCTCGCCTGCCCAGAAGGTTACGAGATGGATCCGGTGTGGGTCGCCAAGATCCTTGAACGCTATCCGGAGGCTGAGATCGACCAGGTTCGCGACGTTCGCGAGGCTGTCTCCTCAGCCGATGTCATTTACACCGATGTTTGGACGAGCATGGGCCAAGAGGCCGAGATGGCTCAGCGAAGAAAAGACTTTGCGGACTATCAGGTCAACGAAGCACTCATTGATGCTTCGCCAAGTACGGTGCGAGTTCAGCACTGCTTGCCAGCGGTCCGCGGTGAGGAAATAACCGACGGCGTCATCGATGGTCCTCATAGTGACATCATCGCCCAGGCGGGTAATCGTATGCATGCCCAGAAAGCCATGTTAGTGTGGCTTCTCGCGCGACCGTGGATTGAACAAAACGTAAACGTAGATTCTTTGATGAAGGTATAGTTATGGCGAACGCCCAGCTTCGTGACGTGAACATCCAAGTGGGGTACTTGCCCAATCACCCCGCCTCAGTGCTGTATCACAGCGGAAATACGATTGTGCTTTGTGCTGCTTCGATTGAGGAAAGCGTTCCGCCTTGGATGACGGGCTCGGGCCGTGGTTGGGTTACGGCTGAGTACAACATGCTGCCCGGCAGTACACAGCCTCGCAAAAAGCGTGATCGTTCCGGGAAGGTCGATGGTCGTACCACTGAGATTCAGCGTTTGATTGGGCGATCACTGCGTGCGATCGTCGATCTGGAAGCCTTGGGAGAGCGAAGTGTTACGGTTGACTGTGACGTGTTGCAGGCTGATGGAGGCACGCGGACTGCATCGATAACCGGTGGCTTTGTTGCCCTTGCTCTCGCTATTCGCTCCGTCATGCCAGATTCAAAAATTGGTCAAGGTCCGCTGCGGGATAGCGTTGCGGCTATTTCGGTTGGCGTCATTGAAGACAAGTGTCATTTAGACCTGGATTACAAGTTGGACTTTGCTGCCGATGTCGACATGAACGTGGTCATGACTGGTTCTGGGCAATACGTTGAAATTCAAGGTACCGGTGAGGAAGCGACCTTCAATGACGATCAATTGGCTCAGCTACTTTCGCTGGCGAAATCCGGAATTGCTGATCTCACCAAATTTCAAATCGAAGCGATCAATAGCTAGTGGGCGTGTCTTTGCACTGATAGCAACACTCCAGCCCGGATTGTTCATGAACAACACCGTAGGTCAACCGTCACAGTCGAATGCATCCTCTTCGACCGGGACAGTTGATCTGCTGATGAGCACAACGCTAATTGCCGCTTGTAGCTAAACACAGACTCATTGAATCGAATTTAGAACCAACACAATGCTTGATCGAAAATACATCCTTGCCAACCTTGCTGACGTTCAGGCCAATTGTCTTCGTCGAGGCACCGAAGTCGACTTGAGTCAGCTTGAAACGCTTGAAAGTGCGCGGCTTGCCAAGCTTCAAGAAAGCGAAGATCTCAATCGGCAAGCCAATCAAAAGAGCAAACAGATTGGAAAGGCTCCGGACCAAGATGCCAGACAGGAGTTGATCGCTGAGGGCAAGCGTCTGCGTGAGGCCAAAGACGCGGCTTCGAGCGAACATGACCGAATCAACCAACAGATCACTGAGCTATTGTCTCAGTTGCCGAACCTGACGCATCCCTCGGTGCCCGATGGTGGTGAGGATGACGCGATTGAAGTTGGCATGGGCAAGACACCTACGCCCTCTTTTGATTTTCAACCACTCGACCACCTGCAGCTCGCTGAGAAACACGATTTGATCGATTTCGAAGCGGGAGCCCGTGTGACGGGATCAGGCTTCTACTTTCTCAAGAACGAAGCTGTTCTGATTGATCTGGCACTGCAGCAGTTTGCGATATCACACCTGGCGAGCAAAGGTTTTACGCCCGTGGCAACGCCGGATCTGGCTCAAACGTCCATCCTCGAGGGGATTGGGTTCAACCCACGAGGTCCAGAGACACAGATTTACAGCATCGAGAATACCGAGCTCAATCTCGTGGGCACCGCCGAAATCACGCTGGGCGGTATGTTGGCGGGCCAAGTGGTCAATGCCGATCAGCTGCCCATTCTGCTATGTGGATTGAGCCACTGCTTCCGTACCGAAGCCGGTGCAGCGGGCCGGGCAAGCAAAGGCCTTTACCGTGTCCATCAATTCACCAAAGTGGAAATGTTCGCGTTCACACGTCCCGACCAAAGTGACGCCATACACGATCAACTTCGCGATCTGGAATGTGAGATTTTTGATGCTCTGGAGATTCCCTATCGCGTGATCGACACCGCGGCAGGCGATCTGGGTGGACCGGCTTACCGAAAATTCGACCTTGAAGCCTGGATGCCCGGGCGTGGTCAGGATTCGGATGGGAATTTAGTGGGTGAGTGGGGTGAGGTGACTAGCACGAGCAACTGCACGGATTATCAAGCCAGACGCCTGAACGTGCGTATGAAGACCGCAGGTGAAAAGGGTACACAGTTTGTTCACACGCTCAACGGAACGGCGGTGGCGACAGGCCGAGCGATGATTGCACTGCTAGAAAATCATCAGCAGGCAGATGGTTCGATCCGAATTCCCAAGGTTCTCCAGCGTTGGGTTAATAAAGCATCGATTTGATGGCGGTCTGATGGGTTGGAAGCGCATTGGTAGATAGTGTGCCTTTTGGCAAGAACAACCTCCTGAAATGTGGCGGGTTACCCAGTTCTGTCATTGGCTTCTATCGCTTTGACTTACCCTCCCAGAGAGGAGATAAGTTGGACCTTAAGCTCAAAAACCATCAACAATTGTCCCCAAGGATGGGCGAGAACCCAATCATGTCGATCATCAACTTACGCACCTGCACGGCAATTCTTGTCCTCCCACTGCTATCAGGTTTCGCCATCGCCCAGTCAGGTACTCGTCGAGCTCCGCAGCCTCAATATCGGCAGGCACCCGTCTACTCGACGCCGTCGTACTCGGCACCAACCACCCAGCGACAAGGCTCGGTGACTCGGCCTTCGGCTTCAACCGCATCCCCTTCGGGAAGCGGGACGACTTCGGCAACAAAATCTGTCGGCCTCGATGGATACTGTCCCGTTTGCATCATCGAAATGAAACAGTGGGTAAAGGGTAAGCCGGAATATCAAGTGACCTACGATGGACACGTTTATCACTTCCCAGGAGAAGAACAGCGGCAGACTTTCCTTAAGAATCCTGCCAAGTATGTTCCCGCAATGGGAGGCAATTGCATCGTCTGTGCCGTCAACATGAAGCAGAAAGTGCCAGGAAGTGTGATGCACACGGCCTTGTATCGAGGCCGGCTCTATCTCTTTCCGGGTGCCGACCAAACAGAAATGTTCCGAAAGAACCCCGCAAAGTATGCCAGTGCCGACGTGGCCTTGGGTGGAAATTGCTCCGTGTGTCGGGTTGAGATGGAT
>JBCCKZ010000507.1:0-4748 GCA_039027135.1 Planctomycetota bacterium | reverse complement strand
CGATTGAATTTTCCTCGACCGCCGTCTTCGCACTCTGTAGAGTGGCTTCGGCCGGGGATTGATTCATTACTCGCTAGTCGAACTCAGTTGTATTCAATAGTCGATGACGAACAGTCTTCCACCAAACGACAATCATCTTGTTCCAGTAGGAACGGCTGAAGAGCTTCGAGAAATCCTTGGACCCGTTTCAGAGCGGGCAAGGACCAAGGTTCGTCGCAAGCTCAGTGAAATCGATCAGCAGTGGTTAGCGGCATCACCTTTTTGTTTGATGGCAACGAGCGCAAGCGATGGATCGTGCGATGTCTCGCCCAAAGGGGACCCGCCTGGGTTCACCATTGCCTTAGATGAAAGAACGATTGTCGTGCCCGAACGTCTAGGAAATCGGCGAGCAGATGGGTTCCACAATATTCTGGAGAACGGCCAGGTTGGGTTGATCTATTTTGTACCTGGTCGCGGTGACACGCTAAGGATCAATGGCCGTGCGCAACTTGTGCGTAATGGCGTGTTCTTTGATCAACTTGTTGTTAGTGGTCATCGACCATCGCTCGCGCTAGTTGTGACAATCGACGAAGTTTTCTTCCACTGTTCAAAGGCCTTCCTTCGGTCAGGCCTTTGGGAGACGAGGACATGGGATCCCGAAAAAGTGCCTTCCCGTGCATGTATCGCCAAAGAGCTTGAGAATACCGAAGCGACGATCGAGCAGCTTCAAGTCTACTATGGCGAACAGTATCGCAAGGGGCTTTACTGAATGCTAGGCAAAGACTTGGAGACTCGCGAGCTATGGCTTTGGCACGCAGTGCGGGACGCGTCTTCGCAATCTTCATCCTTGCATTAATCGATCGACCACATCAAATCGCACCTGCCCTCGCCGATGAATATCGGAAACGCGTTCCGCGTGATTGCATGAGCACGTCATTTGTTATCGCAGCGGATTGGAATACAAAGTCCACAATCCAGGCGAGAAAATCTCTTCGACGGATCAGTCGAAAACCCTCGCAATTCATCGCGATTGCTAATGACGGGGTTTTGCCACCAGCTTCCAGGGCAGCGATCGTCTGACGTGCTACATGGACTTGGACCGCAAGCGTCTGATGCTTCATCGACAACTCCAGCCAAAGCTCGCGGATACAGTATCGCGGCATTAACTCAAACTCACGAAGATGCTACCCCGGTCAGCAAAGCAAAAGCGTGGCCGCAACTTTTTAAAACGCTGGAAAAGGAAAACTCATTCAAAGTGCCAGTAACAGGATGGCGCTGAGCAGAATCATCCAACTGGTTACGATACCCAGGGACGTGGCTTGTTAAGTGATCTAATGATCACGCTCGATTGCTTCGTTGGGTCGCTTTCGTGTCAACAGCGGCGTTAGCTCCACCAGCCATAGAACGCCGAACATACCAACCGACCGTTCAACCTGCCACAGACACGCGACGATAGCTGTGTTCAGTGGAAAAAACCAAACTGTCAATCGGTGGAGTGTGCTCCCAATACTTCAGAGTCAAGCACGGTACCGGTTCGAATTGCCGGGTTGGCATCGGGCGAGCATCTGGAACCGAAGGGGTGAACCGACGGCCTAGTGGTGAAGTCTTTCGAATGGTCTGACGTGACAAATTCATAGGCTTGACTGCCGCAATGTGAGAGATGGTCAGATAGTCAATCCAATCAGACTTTCGTTGCCGTATCAGCTTTCGCTTTGCGACATTTTCTCAGCGATATCGCTTTCGGCGGACTGGTTTGCAAAGCCGGTTAGGCAGAATTTTGGGAGACGCCATCCGTCGAAGCGATTAGCAGCCTATCCGAGAATCTCAGCCGAAGCTCGCAAGCGTCCGATTTCAACGAGAACAGAGGCATAATGCCCAATCGGTTGATGGGTATTCGGATAGGCGTTAACGCTATCGAAGGCACTATCGACTTTGATCAGTCTCGTAGTCATTCGTAGTTTCGAAGCCAGACTTTTTCAGCGTATCTTCGAAGAAGGGCGATGGTAAGAACTCTGGCGAATCGCGATACCGTGAAGACGGGCTTCAGCTATAGGATTCCGCTCTAGACATCGACGGTCTCCGCGTCTTCGGCTCTATCCATGATGAAGTGAAATCTTGCTGACGCATCACGACCCATTAGATCACTGATCACGCGATCCGTTTCAAGTTGGTCGTCGATTTCGACCCGTTGAAGGCGTCGGGTTTCTGGGTTCAGTGTTGTCTCCCATAGGACCTTCGGCATCATCTCGCCTAGACCTTTGAAACGTGTGATTTCCGGCTTGGCCCTTCCAGCATGCTCGCTGAGGATTTTTTCCCTGGCCGCCTCGTCAGCGGCCCAGTGGGTTTCCTTGCCGATATCAATTCGATAGAGCGGCGGATCGGCAATGTATAGCCTTCCCGCAGCGATCAATCCGGGCATGTGACGGTAAAAGAACGTGAGCAGCAGCGTCGTGATGTGGTGACCGTCCGAATCCGCATCCGCCAGCAAGATAACCCGATCGTAGCGAAGCGAAGCGACGTCAAATGCCGGGCCAATCCCGCAGCCCAGTGCCGCCACCATGTCCTGGATTTCTTTGTTCTCCAAGATCTTCTTCAAGGTGGCAGACTCCGTGTTGAGGACTTTTCCTCTCAATGGCAGGATGGCCTGAGTATTGCGATCACGGCCCTGCTTGGCACTACCACCAGCGGAATCACCTTCGACGATAAATATCTCGCTATCACCGCGGCTGCTCCCAACGCAATCAGAGAGTTTTCCGGGCAACATGGTTTTCTTACCACTGCCTTTTCGCGAGATCGCTTCGGATGCCGCACGAGACGCCGCGCGAGCTCGGGCCGCCGCGATGATTCGAGCAACGATGGCGTCAGCCACGCTTCGATTCTCGTTCATCCACTGTTCGGCAACCGGGCGAAGCGAAGATTCCACTTCCGGCGCCACCTCTGGGTTATTGAGGCGATCTTTGGTTTGACCTTGGAATTGAGGATCGGAAATGAACACTGACACGATGCTGACCAACCCTTCGCGAATGTCCTCGGCGCTGATCTTCACGCCACGCGGAGTCAGGCTGTGCGTGTCGATATAGTTTCGCACGGCCTTGGTTAGCCCCGAGCGAAATCCGTTCTCGTGCGTGCCACCGGTGCCGGTGGGAATGCCGTTGACGTAGCTGCGGATGTGCTCGTCAGTCGACTCGGTCCATTTCAATACACCTTCGATTCGTGGATCGTCGTCCTGGCGAAAGGTAAACGTGGCTTCGTGAATTGGCTTGGCCTTGCGCTCACCCAATACCTTTTCCAAGTAATCAACGATGCCGTTCTCATGCAGAAAAGTCTCTTTGCTGCTGGCCTTTTCGTCCACGTAGGTGACTTTGACGCCACGATGCAGGAAGCTCGCCGTTTCGAGTCGCGCCCGGATCAAGGAGCTATCAAAATCGGTCTTGGGGAAAATTGTTGGATCTGGCGTGAAGGTAATCATCGTGCCGCTTCCGCGGACGTTTCCTTTGAGCTTTTGAAGCTTGCTTGTTGGCTTACCTCTTTCAAACGTCATTCGGTGCTGTGCACCATCGCGACGGACGATTGCGGTGAGCTGCTTTGAGAGGGCGTTGACCACCGACGCACCGACGCCGTGCAAACCGCCGCTCGTTTTGTAGTTCCCCTCGTCGAACTTTCCACCCGCGTGAAGCACAGTCAGAACTGTTTCCAAGGCACTTTTCTTTGTCTTGCTATTTCGATCGACGGGGATCCCTCTTCCATTATCCGAAACGGAAATTGTTCGGCCATCTTTGTGGAGAGTCACCGTGATTTCGGTCGCGTGACCATTCATGGCTTCGTCGACGCTGTTGTCGACGACCTCCCAAATCAGGTGATGGAGGCCTGCTGAGCCGACGCCACCTATGTACATGCCCGGGCGTTTCCTGACCGGTTCGAGCCCCTCCAAAACGGTAATGTCGTCAGCTGCGTAGGACTTTTTGGCCATTCTCGGTTCATCGATCGCGGATAAATCAACTCCTGGTCTACTTCAGGAATGCGAACTGTATCGCCGCACGCTCGACGGTACCAGAGTCGCCGATTTATGCTGTCCGCCAATCTACTTTCAATTTTCTGATTCTGTTGCGGATATTTTGTGTCAGTTCGAAACGAGACTACCGTTGAACTCAAGCCTGTCACGAGGATTTGTGGTGATATCCAACCGCCGGGCAGCAAGTCACTCACCAATCGAGCGTTGATCGTCGCGTCGGTTGCCAGCGGCTCAAGCCGAATTGAGGGGGCCCTCGTCAGTGAAGACACCGAGGTCATGATCGAGTCTCTGCGACGAGCCGGCGTCAAGATTGAAGTTTCCGGCGGAGGAACAATCTTGGATGTCGAGCCAATTTCGATCGACCAAGAAAGTTCCGCGAGACAGGATGCCGGCACTCCCGTTGAATTATTCATCGCCAACAGCGGTACGAGCGTAAGGTTTCTCGCAGCGATGTTGTCCGTTGTCGGTGGGCACTATCGTCTCTCGGGCGTTCCCCGAATGCACCAAAGGCCCATTGGGGATCTCGTTGAGGCTCTTAAACCGCTTGTCTCGGGCCAGATTGTTGCTGAATCAGAAGGTGGGTGCCCTCCCGTTACTATTGAAAGCTCCGGCTGGAAGGGTGAAGCGACATCCGTCGGCGGAGGTGTGAGCAGCCAGTACCTCAGCGGTTTGATGATGGCGGGTGGTGCGAAGATGGAAGCCACAACCATTTGCATTGATGGTGAGCTGGTTTCGAAGCCTTACGTCAAAATGACAT
>JBCCKZ010000506.1:0-4749 GCA_039027135.1 Planctomycetota bacterium | reverse complement strand
CCGTAACGACTCCTAGCATCGGATCAGGTAGTTGACTCGCTTGATCGCCACACCCTTGCCCCGCAAGGTTTACCAAAGTGGCACCCGCAAGGTTTAACAGCCTTGGCCCAGCTACTTAACCGACCGTCATCCCGCATGCTCAAAACAGACAAGCATTCACAACATAAACCCGTGTGCGGCAAGTGGCATCCAGCTCGCTACATCGGGCGTGTTGGCACGGGGTGAAACTTGGGCCAGGGGATCTCCTCAGCTTCGGGCACAACCGTAGCCGGATCAGCCTCAAACGATTCATCCATGAACTCGCTATCAATCAAGCAGCCTGCTCCCGTGGGCTCACATGCGGGCTGTTGATCGCGTTTCCAGGGCCCCAGTGGGCCGCCTCGATCACTTGGATCCGCGTAGCGTTGGCTTGGAATATTCATAGCCACGCATCCGACGCTCGACACGATTAGACAAACCGCAATCGAGCTGACGACGAATCGAATAGAAAGCCTCTGAATCTGCATCCGACCAGTTCAAACCAAACATCGAGAAGTTCTGTGGCCAAGTCGCTCAACTCCTACGCTGCTTTCCTAATCGGAACACTAGTCCGCGGATCTTTGAGAAATCAGTCT
The DNA here is from genome assembly GCA_039027135.1 of Planctomycetota bacterium. Taxonomy (GTDB): domain Bacteria; phylum Planctomycetota; class Planctomycetia; order Pirellulales; family Pirellulaceae; genus Rubripirellula. The sequence goes on along the minus strand of JBCCKZ010000506.1, from coordinate 4,135 downwards.
TTATTTCTCAAGTTAAGATATCCCAGCAGTGGTCCGACAGGCAAAGAGCTGCGAGCCCGAAACGCGAGTTTTGAATTGACGAGTGCGATTGAACAAATGGTTTTCTCGCTGCTGACCGTTGGCAGGTCAGTAGCTTGGGGTGTTTTTTCACCCCAGAACCAAAAATGCCCCAAGATGAATGGCGATCGAACGAATTCATGAGTTCCACCCGAAAGAACTCGGTAGATGCGATGTTTCCTCAAGCGATTACTGCTGAAACGAGGCCACTGGTGCCTCCCACACTCGCGCGGCTGATTGATGACGAGCCGCCTATTGAAGCAACATTGGTCGACAGCCCGCCCAAGAAAAGGATTCTTATCGCTGCTTACCAGTGGTTTAGATGGGTCATCCAGGGTGTTTTTCGCACGATTTCCACCGTAGCAGTGCTTGCGCTGCTGGCGGCCGTTCCAGGGATCAACTTCATCGCTTTCGGCTACCTGCTCGACGTATCGGGCAAGATCGCCCGAGGACGCAAGTTGCGCGAGGGGCTTCCGGCGAGCGAGACCTACGGCTACTTGGGCCTGGCTCTCGCAGGAATCGGGGTCGCTTGGATTGCCGTCCAGATGGTCGTGCACCAGCAATCGGTGGCCACGATTGTGAATCCGGATTCGTCGGCGTCGAACCTACTTCGTTTTGCATCGATATTCCTGGCCACTTTTGCAATGTCCTACCTCGGTTGGGTATGGGTTCGAGGCGGAAGACTTCGGCACTACCTTTGGCCCGCACCGATTCGTTTTTTGAAGGAAGGCTGGCGATGGTCAACCTGGTCCGACTCTGCGGATCGTTTTTGGACACAAACGGCTTCGCTGGAATGGCCGCGATTGTTTTGGCTTGGCCTGCGAGGGTTCCTTGGAACTCTAATTTGGCTAATTCCGGCCATCATCGTGATGGCTGCTGTTCGAGACGGCGACACGGGCTTGGCCGGCCTGATCGGAGGTTTGGCCATGCTGGTACTCGCCATCGTAATGGCCCATCTGCCGATGCTTCAGGTTCAATTCGCGGCGGACAATCGTCTGAAGAGCCTTTTTGAGATCCGCCGCGTCAGGGCATCTTTCCGAGCGGCTCCCTGGGCTTGGCTAGTCGCCATGTTCCTGACCCTGATCCTACTGCCATTACCGCTCTATTTGCTCAAGATCGAGGCGACGCCTGCGGAGGTGGTTTGGTTACCGACACTATTTTTCGTCGCATTTATTCTTCCGGCTAGAATTGCGAGCGGGCTTGCCATGCGTCGAGCTTGGCGACAGCAAGAAAAAAGCGAGATTTCGAAATGGGGAAAGCGGTGGGGCCTGGTCTCTAGGATCAGTGTTCGATTGATCATGCCCGCACTCATTTTGAGCTACTTGGCAGTGGTTTACGCCTCGCAATACACCTCTTGGGATGGATATGCGACGTGGATACAACAACACGCGGTGATGTTACCCATCCCCTTTGAACGCGGAACCTGAATCAACGTAGACTAGTGACGGTCCGTTTTCCCGTTAACAACGTTGATTCTTCATGCCACCTCGTCATCTGAATTTCATTCTGATCACGATCACGGCTTGCCTGGCATGCTATTTCACCCATCGCCGAATACGATCTGCGTTGTCGGTGGCTGACGCCATCAATTTGATCGAAAGAGAGTATGTCGATCCGGTCGAACGCAAAGATCTAGTTAAAGCAGCCATGTCGGGCCTGACGGAGGGCTTGGATCCTTATTCGGCATTCATCTCTGCGGATGACTACAACGATTTCCAAAGCTCGATCGAACAGGAGTTCGCAGGCATTGGCATCATCGTCGATCAGCCGGAAGAGGATCGCCCGGTCAGAGTCGTCACACCATTAATCGGGTCACCAGCCATCCAAGCAGGGCTTCTCCCCGAAGACCGCATTGTCGATGTGGATGGCGAGGACGTCCGAACCATGGGTTTATCCGATGTTTCTCTCCGGCTCAGAGGCCCCATCGGCACTTCCGTGACAATTGGCCTTCGCCGCGGCGAAGATGTTTTGTCCAAAACCGTCGTAAGGGATTCGATTCAATTGGAATCGGTCGTGGGGAACCACCGCAACGAGAAAAACGAGTGGGTATTCCGCTTGCAAGATCAACCCGAAATCGCTTACCTCCGCGTGAGCCAGTTTGGACAAAGAACTACCGATGAGATGCGTCAAGTTTTTGAAGATCTCGACAACGACTTCGATTCTCTGATTTTGGATCTTCGAGGAAATGGTGGCGGCCTTTTGTTTTCCGCTGTTGATGTGGTGGATATGTTCTTGAATAACGGAGTTGTGGTGACAACCCGTATGCGTGGCGGCGTTGAAGCGGATCGCTTCACCGCGGAACAGGGGACACTCGTTGATCTTGATAAACCGGTAGTGCTTTTGATTAACGGTCTGAGCGCCAGTGCCAGTGAAATCGTTGCAGCCGCGCTGAAGGACCACGACCGCGCAACGATCGTCGGATCCCGAAGCTTCGGCAAGGGTACGGTTCAGAACGTCATCCCGCTTGACTATGGAAGAAGCGCCCTCAAGCTGACAGTAGCCAAGTACGTCCGTCCGAACGAACAGAACATTCATCGAGACGCGGATGCAAAAGAAGAAGATGAATGGGGCGTCAAGCCTTCCGAAGGTGGTGAAATCACATTGAGCGAAAATGAGATACGCGGCCTTTTGATTGATTGGCAAAGGGCGTCTTATCCCAACATGGCAATTCCGAAGTTGGCTGACACAGAAGACAATCCAGCAATCGAAAACGATTCAGAACAAGAACCGGCGGGCGTTCCTGTTGATCCGGATCAGTCAGCAGAAAGTTCGATCGAAGACGATTATGATCCCCAAAAACCCTTCGTCGATCGTCAAATGCAACGGGCTATCGAATTGCTCTCGTCACCCAAGTCGACTTCCCAGGTGGCTGCATGAACGGTTTTGAAGCAAGGTAAGAAATCATGGGTCTAGATCAACGCGACTACGGACGCGACGACTTCTATCAGCCAACGCCGTGGGATCGCGCTCAAAAACCGCGAAGCTTCGTTCTGGTTCTGATCATTGTTACTGTCGTCGTCTGGTTACTTCAAGTATCAATCAAAACGGACATCACTGATCCATCGGGCGCCGCGGTCCGCCTTGAAGATGGGAAGATCCTGCAGAAGCACTTCATCACCGATTGGTTCAGTGTAAAGAGTGAGTCACTCACACGTCCCTACAAGATCTGGCAGACCTTGACGTATGGATTTCTCCACAACGAGAGCAGTCTAGCCCATTTGGTTTTCAACATGATCGGCCTTTGGATGTTTGGAACAGCTCTCGAACGCGACATCGGACGGTGGTTCTTCCTCAAGTTCTATCTTCTTGCGATCATCTTTGGTGGGATTGTTGGATCGATCACCGCAATTGCGATGTCCGGCCCCGAGGCTAGCATGACGATCATCGGAGCCTCGGGAGGAGTGGTCGCGGCGTCAGTGCTCTATGCGCTGCGTTATCCTCACAACATCATCATGCTTTTCGGTGTGCTTCCAATGAAAGCATGGATCCTGGTAACGGGCTTTGTGATCCTCGACGTGATGAATTTCACCGCTGAGCTAACGGGCATGGGGAACTCGGGAACAGCCGTGACGGTACACCTCGCTGGGGCGGCATTCGCGGCATGCGCCTTCAAACAGAACTGGGCGTTTGAATGGTTACCGCTGGAATCAATTGGCTCGATAGAAGATGTCCAACGCACCATGCGTCAGCGTGTGACTCGCGCCAAGCTGAAGATCCACGACCCCGATCGCAAGATAGCAAGCCAAGAACTTGAGGCCGTCCGGATCTTGGAGAAAATCCATGAGCATGGCGAGGACTCTTTGACAGCTGCCGAACGAAAGACGCTCCAACGTTACAGCGAACAGAAAAGACGCGCTCGGCAGGAAGACTGAAAACTCGAGGCGCTATACCGCCAAGCATGACGCTTCACAAACAATTCATGCATGAAGCTCGAAATCGGTGACGATGTCTAACGGGCTGTAATCTTCAAAAGCGAGCCTGTCCCGCCCTCGAACTTGTCATCGACGATCCAGGCGTTTCGAACCAATACGTAAATTGAACCATCGGGAGCGAAACGGGTATCAACGATACGTCGAAT
>JBCCKZ010000505.1:0-4754 GCA_039027135.1 Planctomycetota bacterium | reverse complement strand
ACGACATCACCAAAACCCTCACAGGTGGGACAAGCTCCCAGTGGCTGGTTGAAGTTGAAAAGCCTAGGAATCGGATCCGGAAAATCGATGTCGCAAGCGTCACAACGCCTCTCGGTTGATAGAACTCGTCTTCGAAAACTACGCCCATCCACTATCCGACAAGCTGCATCGCCTTCGTTGAGCTCATCATCCTGAATCCAGACTTCGCCACGTCCGCCACCTTCACTCATGGCGGTTTCAAGCGACTCGGTGATCCGAGATTCATCGGCGTCACTCGTTAATCGATCGACCACCACAAGAATGTCAGTGCCCCCACGTTTAACCTGCTTGGCGAGCCGAGGACGATCATCGTCCGACAGACTGATCATCTGGCCGCCAACAATGAGTCGAACGTAACCTTCCTGCTGAAGGCCCAAGAGGATCTCAGCAGCCTCGAGTTTGTTCGGAAGGTGTTCAGCAAATCCGACCAGAAAACGAGCTCGATTCGTGTCACTGGCCAGTTCGGAAGCAACCGAAGCGGGATCGTCCATTGCCACTGGTTCGCCGCATGAATAACAAATCAGTTTTGCAGCTGCTGAGAAGGCCAACCTCAAGTACTCAGCTAACTCCGTTTGCGTTGCGACTGTCGATCGATTAGTGCGAACACCACTGGCACGGGTGACGGCAACCGACGGAGGAATTCCATCAATTGACTCACAGTCCGGCTTATCGATACGAGCCAGGTATTGTCGAGTGTAGGCTGAGAAACTCTCGACGTAAGCGCGTTGACCCTCAGCATGAAGTGTGTCGATCGCAACCGAGGTTTTGCCGCTTCCCGATAGCCCACAAAAGACAATCAGCTGACCTCTCTCGAGGTCCAAGTCGATATCTCGGAGGTTGTGAACACGGCAACCGCGTATGGAGATGGGCGCAGATTTCTTCAGGGAGTTTTTTTTGGGCACGAAGGCTAAGAATCAGCTGAAGATTTAACAGGTGTCGGTGACGCAGAGTTCTTCGGCTTCCAAACCTCATGGCGCGTCAAATTCACAGGTTCGGATTAGTCCGTAGCGAAGCTAGCCAAGAGTTTCGGTCCCAAACCTTAGGGATGGAATCTAAAACCGAAACTCTTGTCGAGCCCCGCTACCCTAAGTTTGAATCCTGATGGCTCAATCAAACCGCGGCCAATTCGCCTTCGCGGGAGGGTATCTTCCCGGCCTGGACGTCTTGGTCGAGCGAATCGCCCGCGATCCAACCACTCATCATGACCATTGGCATCCCGGGGCCTGGGTGGGCGGCACCTCCGGCTAAGTACAAACCGCGTAGATCACGTCTGCGATTGGCGGGTTTGAAAGCGCCCAAGTATTTTCCGTGCGATGCCAAACCGTAGATGGCGCCGTTGAGGACGCGGTACCGGTTATGGATTCCCTCAGGCGTTAACGAAGCTTCGTAGGCAATGTTATCTCGAATGCCCTCGCAGCCCGCCGCCCGCTCCATCTTGTCGAGAATCACCTCACGGTACTTAGGCAACATCTCCTTCCAATTGTGGTCTGGACGCAGATAGGGCGTGTGAACCAAGATATAAAGTGCTTCTCCTCCCTCTGGTGCGACACCTGGTTCACTTTGAACTGGCGCACATACGTAAGCCGTTGGGTCGGGAGCCGGCTTGCCTTGGTTGTAAATGGCGTCGAACTCCGCATGGGGATCGCGGGAAAAGACAAAGTTGTGATGCAAGAGATGCTCGTATCTCTTTTTCAGCCCAAGATACAACACCACGCCGCTACAAGCGGGTTCATGGTCATTCTTCTTCTCGAATCGTCGTGACTCTTCGGTGCCATCGAGCAACTCGCGATAAGTCCGAACTGCATCACAGTTGCTGATCACCGCTTCGGCAGGATGGAACTCGCCGTCAGCAGTTGTCACTCCGTTGACTGCTCCATCCGCGGTATTGATTCTCACAACATCCGCTTCGGTTTGAATCTCAACACCGAGACGTTGAGCCAAGCCCGCCAGCGCTTCAGGCACGGCACGTGTTCCACCGATGGGATACCAAATACCCTCTTCGGTCTGCATGTGGGCAATGCCACAAAGCACTGCTGGTGAATTGTACGGTGATGAACCGACGTACTGCGTGAAGTGGTCCATCATTTGGCTGACACGCTCATCAGGAACATGTTTACGCACTACTTTGGCAACGGACTGCCCCATACGAAGCGACATGACATCTTTCAGTACCGCCGCGGAGAAGGCACCTCCAACCTCCATCGTGTCTCGTAGCCCACCAACACTTCGCCAAAAAAAGAAGCGATCTGAAACACCGTGAAGTTGCTGACTCATCTGCATGAACCGCTCGTAGCCTTGGCTGCTACGGGTCTGATCTTTTGAAAAGTCATCAATGTTCCGACGCATCTCGTCGGTATTCTTCACCAGATCAAGCACCGTGTTGTGCTCATCGACGTTACCCGAAACCCCGCTCCCTTCAAAAAAGCACCGCCACTGGGGATCCAACTCAATCATGTCCATTGAGTCTTCAAGACGCTCGCCAGCTTCTTCGAAAATCCTTTTCAGAACACTTGGCAACGTCAGGATCGTGGGGCCCATGTCAAAACGATATCCCTCGGCGGCATGCTGAGCGGCTTTCCCCCCCACCCAGGGATTCTTATCCATCAGTGTCACGCGATGTCCTCGCGCAGCCGCAACACAGGCGGACGCCAGTCCAGCCAATCCTCCTCCGATGACAATGACTTGGCGTGATTCGCTTGTGGTTTGGTTCATCAAATCTCGATGGGTAAGTGGTTTTGATAGCGACCTTACTCTACCTCCGGGAGAGCCGCCCTCAGAGGGCCGGAGAGGGGTTATCGGGTCTCCCTCCCCGGGCCTTAGAGCCCGACCCTCCCGGAGGGAGGGTATGTTCCGATGTAACGTCGCCGTCGGACGTTTTATTATCCAAAGCTGCCAAGCATTGGCTTAGTATCGAACTCGCCCCTGGCCCTCACCCACAATCTGTCCAATGCGATAACAATCGACACCGGCTTGTTGAATCTGATGACGCACGGAGTCGGCGTAGTAATCACTCACCACGACCGCCATACCAATGCCCATGTTGAACACTCTTCGCATCTCACCCAGTTCCACTCCGCCAAGTTCTTGCAGGAATGAAAAGATCGGGGGAATCGGCCATGAATCAGCATCAATAACGGCGTCTACGTGCTTCGGTAAAACACGATCCAAATTCTCTTCAATGCCACCGCCCGTAATATGGGCCAAACCGTGCAACACCTGTTTCACTCGATAGTGGGATTGCACCTGGCGTATGGCATCCACATAGATCCTCGTTGGTGTCAAACAGACTTCACCGAGTGACTTACCATCGAGCTCATCGTAGGCGTGTTCAAATTGAAGCTTGGCATCCGAGACGATTTTCCGGACCAGCGAGTAACCGTTACTGTGAAGGCCTGCCGAAGCCATTCCTAGGACGACATCCCCCGGAGATATGAGATGACCGTCGATTAAGCGGCGCCGTTCGACGACTCCAACAGCGAAACCAGCAAGGTCATAGTCCTCGTCTCCGTAACAGTCTGGCATGATGGCCGTCTCACCACCAAGCAGCGCCATATCCCCGGCCACACAACCATCGCTAATCCCTTTGACAATACGCTCCAATCGGACCGGATCGTCCTTCCCCATGGCTACGTAGTCGAGAAAGAACAACGGTTCGGCACCTGTGCAGAGCAGGTCATTAACGCACATTCCCACTAAGTCGACACCAACGGTGTCATGTCGATTGAGCTTTTGAGCGATGACCAACTTGGTACCCACTCCATCAGTACCACTCACGAGAACGGGGTCCTCGTAATTACGGGCAAATAACTTGCCTTCGAAATCCAGACGAAATAAGCCTGCAAAACCACCATCGGACGAAATCACACGAGGCGAGAACGTCCGGTGCATCAGTGGTGGCAGCTTCCGCATCGACTCCGCATAAACATCCAAGTCGACGCCCGCGTCTTTGTAGGTGGCCATACTGGGCTAGGCCTTTTGAGTCTTGATGGTTCGCAAGAATAGCTCTTCCAGCTGATCTTTATCGACATCGCCCGGTGCCTCAGTCATCATATCAGCGGCTTTCTGAGTCTTGGGGAACGCAATCACTTCACGAATGTTGTCCATGCCACCAAACAACATCACCCAGCGATCCACACCAAGAGCGATCCCACCGTGGGGGGGCGCCCCATACTGCAAAGCATCAAGCAGGAAGCCGAATCGATCGCGAGCGGTTTCCGCATCGATACCTAGAAGTTCAAAGACTTGCGATTGGATTGCCTGGTTGTGAATTCGAATGGTCCCACCACCCGCTTCGCTACCATTGATAACCAAGTCGTAAGCCTGTGCACGACACTGGGTCGCATCAGAATCGAGCTTCTCGAGGTCTTCGGCTAGAGGAGCCGTAAACGGATGGTGCATGGCATTCCATCGACCCGTATCTTCATCTTTTTCAAACATCGGGAACGCCGTCACCCAGGAACAATTCAGTTCATTGGGGTCAATTAAACCCAGTTCGTTCGCCAGGCGTCTTCGCAAACCAGATAGTCCTTTGCAAGTGACCTCCCAAGTATCAGCAAGAAACATCAGCAGGTCATCTTTCTCGCCCTGGCAGAGCGACTTGATTTCGGCCAAGTGCTCTTCATCGAAGTTCTTTGCAATCGGACTCCAAAGACTCCCATCGTCTTCAACTCGGAACCAAGCCAAGCCTTTCGCGCCAAAATCGTTCTTGACGTATT
>JBCCKZ010000504.1:0-4754 GCA_039027135.1 Planctomycetota bacterium | reverse complement strand
CGAATCCCCCGAATACACGGCCGATGTCGATGGCATCGGGACGCTGCGACTGCTAGAGGCGATTCGTTTTTTGGGCTTGGAAAGCAAAACAAGGTTTTATCAAGCCAGTACCTCCGAGCTTTTCGGGTTGGTGCAAGAAGTCCCTCAAAAAGAAACCACGCCGTTTTATCCGCGTTCGCCGTACGCAGCCGCCAAGATGTATGCGTACTGGATCACGGTGAACTACCGCGAGTCCTATGGAATGTATGCCTGCAACGGAATCCTTTTCAATCACGAGAGCCCTCGTCGCGGGGAAACCTTTGTCACACGAAAGATCACTCGGGGAATCGCAAACATCGCCCAGGGACTGGAACCATGTCTCTACCTCGGCAACATGGATGCGCTCCGCGATTGGGGTCATGCCAAAGACTACGTCCGAATGCAGTGGTTAATGCTGCAACAAGACAAACCTGAAGATTTTGTGATTGCGACGGGAAGACAAATCTCAGTGCGAAAATTTGTGCGGCTCGCCGCCAGCGAAGCCGGAATCGAGGTCGAATTTACGGGAGAGGGTGTCAATGAAATCGCGACAGTGAAAGAGGTATTCGACGAAAGAAAAGCTCCGACCGTGTCCAAGGGCGATGTGATCGTTCGTGTTGATCCGCGATATTTTCGTCCAGCGGAAGTTGAAACCCTGCTCGGTGATCCAACCAAGGCAAAAAAAGAACTAGGTTGGACACCAGAGATTTCAGTCGAGGAAATGTGTGCTGAGATGGTCGTCAGCGACCTCGACATCGCCCGCCGCCACGCGCTACTGAAACAACACGGTCATCAAGTCAGCGTGGCAATGGAATAGGAACCCACTCCCGACGAATTGATTTCGGATCTCGCAATCAATCCCGTGTCATAGAAGCCTGAGAGCCCGACGTCGATCAAACGCTACTTCAATCAACCTTCAGGCTTGTTTCACAGCAATGTTTTCCAGGTCGAAGCGATTTAAGTAAAGCATGATGTGACTTCGCAAAACAGATAAGAAATCCAAATAATAGGTAAGCGCGGAGCAAATGAGACACAGCGACCAGATCAAAAAGTCCACTTCCATCTGACAAATTTCAGATTGTTTCTGAGGCAGCTACCTAAATCGTATTTACCTCGCTCCTTGGAAGAAGTCGAGCGAATCGAGGGAGAGGGTGTCCCTCAACACACGTCTTCGCCAGCAACCGATCAATTTAGACGAGTTGGTGGACGGGCCGGTGACATCCCGCGACGCGAAGCTAAGACCTCAGCCCAAGCCATCAAGTCAATTTTCTGCCTGCTATAGCCGACCTCATCCACAAAAATCAAAAAAGTTCGTCACCAACAACCCGACACCGCACGAAAGATAAGTCACGTCGGGCTACAACAATTCCCCTTATGACGCCCCAAATTAAGCCCTTCTCCTGGGAAAGGATGATCAACGGAGCACAACAAAGCCATATCTTTAATGCCACAAGCCGACCAACCCGACGATAACGGTTTAGCGACCGAAGTCGACGATCTTTGATTTTAGGGTTCCAAGCCGTAGCCGGTCTTCGCCAGAAGCCGGAGATCCCGGAGTGATCCGTGTTCTAGCGAACAGCGGCTACCCTTACTTTCAACTATTTACTTAGCACTAGAGCCTGGTTTCCTTCTCCTTGCTGTCGAACGAAGAACGAACGCAACGCATTTTGGCCCATCGTGCCAAACGGTACCCTCACATCACCGATTGGAATCACGATCACGGATCACCCACCCGCGTGGTCGGCCATCGCGGCGGCATCGCCACGTCCGTCGAGATCAGCCGCAGCTATCGCCGCGACCATCGCCCGAGCAGTCAATTTGTGGAACCGCAACAAGTCCTCGACGTCATTCGCGTCGCCGGCGTCCGCCGCTGGGTGTTGATGGGCCTGTACGGCTACGTCGGCTACCTGACCGAACCCCGGGCGACGCAAGCTGTCGACGTGTTAGTCGATTTTGACGAACTTGATCTTGCGATCGACGCGATTGTCGCTCGCTGGCCAGCCCTGCAAGTCGACCGGCAAGTCGTCGTGGTCCGATTTCTCGATCCCGGTGAGATCGCGATCACGGGTGAAATGAAACAGGTCATCGATCTGATGCTGCCGGATGATGATTGCTACCACGAAATCTTGCAGCACGCCCACCGAGTCGATCCTCCGACCGGCGATATCATTCCCACGCTCGAAGCGGCGTGTGCCAGCAAATTCGCGGCCCTAATCTCACCGAATCGACAGTTCATCAAGAAGCAACAAGATGCCGTCGATCTCCGCCGCCTGTTCGTGCCCAACCAATGCTCGATTGACCGCTTCGAACTCGAGCGCCTGGGCGAATTGGTTTATCCCGGCGGCGGTCACGAGATCCTCGAATTTCTCGATCTCGCCATCGAAGAAAAACCCTTTCCAACCCGGCAATTGGCTTCAACCCTAGACGGGTCGGCAATCACCACCAACACAAAACTGACGACAAACTCTTTGCCACCAGTGGTACATCGGCTTTAAAGATTAGAGTAGGCGCTCGGGGGTCAATGATGCAAAACACCCGAAGTACTATTCTGGCATTTGACGCTAACGTCTTCACAACAGTAAAGACTATTATCGACGTTCCATTGGCGTCCAAAATCTGACACTCAAGATCTGTCCCATTGATTGTCTCGCTCAGCGCGATCCAGTGAGAGCAGAAAACACGCGAGTTTATGAGTGTCGGTCCCCAAGCTGCAAAAAGTAGCCAGCACGCTCCGACGTGCTGAATCGCGATTCTAGCCACAATATTTTAGGAACGGGCGATCAATAACTGTCCCGTCGATTTGTCTCTCCCAGCCCCGCGAAGCGGGAATTGCTGGGAGAGATCTCGAGAGAGGGCCGAAAAATACGCCAGTTATTGATCGCCCGTTCCTCAGCCACCAGCCAATCTCTACATCCCTTTGCCCTCTGCTCTCATCACCGGCATCTCGGGTCAAGATGGCTCGTACCTAACGGAACTGCTACTCGAGAAGGGATACGAGGTCCACGGTCTCGTCCGTCGTAGCAGTTCCACGTCAAGGAAACGTTTAGACTCGCTGTATCAAGACAAGTCGATTTATGATGAACGACTCTTCCTGCACTACGCTGACCTCGATGACACAACGACGATCCGGCGACTGCTCGTCCGAATCCAACCCGATGAGTTGTACCACCTAGCCGGCCAGAGTCACGTCGGAGCGAGTTTTGACATTCCCGAATCAACGTGCGAATTCACCGCGATGGGGACCCTCCGTCTTCTCGAGATCGTACGAGATCTAGAGAAGCAACCAAAATTCTTGCACATCAGCAGCAGTGAGATCTTTGGTCAGCCCGAGCAAGCACCTCAAAATGAAAATACGCCCATGCGTCCGGTGACGCCGTACGGAGTTGCCAAGGCATTCGCAACGCAGATGACCCGCCTGTATCGAGAATCCTTCGATCTCTTCGCTGTCAATGCGATTTGCTACAACCACGAGTCACCGAGGAGGGGCGAATCATTCGTGACCCGCAAGATTACGCGTTCGGCTGCCGCGATATCCCTGGGCTTGGAAAGCAAACTCAAAATGGGAAGCCTTGATGCGACACGCGATTGGGGATACGCACCTGAATACGTCGACGCGATGTGGCGAATGATGCAACAGAATCAACCTAATGACTACGTTTTAGCCACTGGAAAGAGTCATAGCGTCCAGGACTTTTTGTCCGCAGCTTTCGAAGCGGTAGGGCTCGATTGGGAGAGGCACTATGAGCTTGATGAACGTTATCTACGTCCGGCCGACGTCAGCAAGTTGGTAGGTGATAGTTCGAAGGCAAGGGCACAACTTGGTTGGTCGCCACAGGTCAGTCTCGACGAATTAGTCGGATTAATGGTTGATCACGACCGACAGATGCTTTCGGAAGCTGCCGTTGATCAACCAAACGCGGCGAGGTTGTAATCGATGTCCACGATTGTTGAAGAAAAGACGCTTTCTGAAGAGAATCCGCTCCTGACTTCCGGCACAAACGTGCCGCTAGCACTTCACGCGTCCAGCGATCATTACGAGATCGTAATCAAGCCATCGAAGTCATTGCTGGATATCGACTGGCGCGCGATGTGGGAATACCGCGACATGCTGCGGTTCCTCGTCATCCGTGACTTCGTGTCGAAATACAAGCAGACCATCCTGGGTCCGTTGTGGTTCATCATTCAGCCGCTGCTGATGACACTGGTCTTCACGGTGATCTTTGGTACTGTCGCTGGGATTTCGACCGATGGCTTGCCGAAGACTCTGTTTTACCTTTGCGGGATGTTGGGATGGAATTATTTCGCGCAGTGTTTCACCGCCACCAGCCAGAACTTGATCGTCAACGCGGACCTTTTTCGCAAAGTCTATTTCCCTCGCATCATCGTCCCAGCATCGGTCGTGATCAGCAACTTGCTGGCCTTTGGGATCCAGTTCGGCACGTTCGTAGCGTTTTGGGTCTACTTCAAGTTCGCCACAGATGCGTCAGGCGAGTTTGGACTCTCTCCACTAGCCTGGATGTTTCCCCTATTGGTCCTTCAAACGGGCGCGTTCAGTTTGGGTGTGGGGCTTTGGATGTCGGCGCTGACCGCCAAATACCGCGATTTGCACAACGTTTCCCAGTTCATCATTCAGGTTTGGATGTACATCACACCCGTCATCTATCCTCTCTCGGAAATCAGCGAGAAGTATCGCTGGGCGGTCAACTTGAATCCGATGACGACAATCGTCGAATCGT
>JBCCKZ010000503.1:0-4761 GCA_039027135.1 Planctomycetota bacterium | reverse complement strand
GGCGAAGTTATCGGAGAGGCCAAGGGTCCCGGCATCGAGCCGTATCTTGGACTCAGATACCCGGCCTGGGACATCCCAACCCAGGTGCGACAGATCATGCTCAGAGCTCCCTTCCGAGTCATCAAGGATATTCATGCCGAGCACTCTGCATTGATTCAGCATCCCGATGCTTGCCCACTCGACATGACGCTCAGTCATCTTCGAGGCGTCTCACCAATCTACGTTGAATATCTTACGAATATGGGCGTTCGAGCGACAATGAACATTTCGCTCATCGTTCATGGTCAGTTGTGGGGAATGTTCGCATTTCATCACTATCGACCTCGGCATCTTACACCGGATGAGCGGTCCATATGCGAGCTGTTCGGCCAGCTAGTATCAATGATGCTTCAGAAGGAAATCGAGCAAAGCAAACTCAATCGCCGTCAAAAATCCCAATCCACTCTCGTCGCACTGAAAGATGATGGCAATGGCCTTGGACCGGTTATCGCCGAAATGTCTCACGCCCTGATGGAGATCACCGAGAGTGACGGGCTATGTCTTTTCTACGAAGGCGAATATCGAAACTATGGCTTAACGCCTTCGACGGATTTAACAAGTCGATTGGTCGATTACTCACCGGATGAGATCATTGCAATCGAAAGCTTGCAGTCACTTAGTGGGATATCAACATCAGATATCGAACTTGGGCCAACAGCAGGTGCCCTTATAGTGAGACTCCAAGACGATGCCACTTTGTTTTTCTTTAGAAACGAAGTGGTGCATTCAATCCGTTGGGCTGGCGGCACTGAGAAGGAATTGACGCATGGCCCCAACGGCCCAAGGCTTTCGCCGCGTGGATCGTTTGCAGAGTACAAAGAATCCGTTTCAGGCCGGTGTGCGCCGTGGAAGGAAGAGGACATCGCTGCCGCCAGCAATGTTTGCCGAAGACTATGGAAGGCGATGCAGGTTGATACGAGAGAGCAATCAAAAGCTCTCGAGCGCCAAAAGCAATACCAGGATCTCTTGATTGCGGAGCTCAATCATCGAGTTCGCAACACGCTTGCGTTGGTGCGTTCGATCGCCCGTCAAACGAAGGCATCCTCGGGTTCGCTGGAGCAATACGTTGAACTTTTGGAAAGTCGAATCGCGGCATTGTCGGCCGCGCATGACTTGGTCGGTGGAAATGGTTTGCAATGGGCACAAGTTCATGACCTTCTAATGGCCGAGCTAAAGCCATTTCAAGTTTCACGATCCAACGTCGAGATAGACGGCCCCAATCTCTCGGTACGTGCGGACATGGCCCCCATTCTCGCCCTGCTTTTTCATGAGCTTGTGTCCAATTCGGTCAAGCATGGAGCCCTTTCGATTCGAGGTCGCCAATTGAAGGTCCATTGGTACGACGACGCAGACGGCATCTCGATTGACTGGGTCGAAACACTAGAAGCTGAAGTGCAGGAACCGGACACAAGAGGCTTTGGGCTAGCTCTTATAGAGAGGGCATTGCCTTACGAGTGCAACGGAAGATCGAAGATTCTATTTCAAGGGAATCAACTGAAGATCCAGTTTTGGTTGCCGGCCGACGCGATCAATCGTTCGAATGAGCCATCACCGTCTGCAAAAGAAAAGCCTGTCCGTTCCATGGCAACTCCGCTGGACCTCAGCGACGAAATCGCATCGGCCCTCATTGTTGAAGATAACTTGGTTCTGGCAATGGAAGTGGAGCAACTTCTGCTCGAGCTGGGCGTGGAGTCAGTCGAAACAGTCCCCAACTTGGAATTGGCAAAATCGGCGATTGATCGGACGACTTACGATTGTGCGGTCATGGACATCAATCTTGGCAGCGAAACCAGCTTTGACATCACGACTCGGCTAAGAGGCACTGAGACTCGGGTGGTGCTCGCAAGTGGCTACGACAGCAAGTTTGATCTACCAGAGTCCCTCTGGGATATTCCTCGGATAGTTAAACCAATCAATAAGGTTGATCTATTCGATGCGATTTCTCGAGCTTCGAAGGCGGATTAACCATGGAGACGATTCTGCTGGTCGAAGACGATCAGCCACTCGCATCTCATTGGCAAGAAGCCTTAGAAGCTGAGAACTACCGGGTTATTCATGAGCGATCTGCAGAAGCTGCGATTGATGTGCTCGACAGTACAAGAATTGATCTGGTGATCACCGACATCGTACTCCAGTCTGCTGACGAACAACTCAGACTCTCTGGTGGATTAGCGGTGATATCCTACATCGCTCTCAACCTGGATCCCCAACCAAAGATCATCGCCACAAGCGGCAACTCGCATTCGACCTTCGTCGTACGCAACTTCAGCCGCATGAATTCTCTGCAGGCGCTCTCAAAGCCTCTCGACGTTGAGCAGCTCATCACTTCCGTTCGAGAGATTTTGGCTACCGAGAGGTCCAAGACTAGCCAAGCAAAACGCGAAATCCACGACGCACTGCATTCACGAATGCTACTTGATGTACTCGGCGCGACCGATGGCGTTTGGGATTGGCGAATTGATACGGATGACGCAGAGTACTCCGCCGGATGGCGGGAAATGCTTGGATTTGAAGGGAATGACACGAAGGGCTTCCCCAATACTTTGTCAGCCTTTGTCGAACGAGTTCACCCACGGGATCGCGAGTCACTCTGGGAATCCGTCAATCAGGCCCTATCCGAGGGTACGGCCTATGTTTACGAATTTCGTCTTCGCCACAAAAACGACAGCTACATCTGGGTGCAAAGCCGCGGCCAGGCGAGCTTCGACGCTCAAGGCAAAGCGATCCGGCTTGTGGGAGCGACACACAACATCACGCGGCGAAAATTGATCGAGCGAGAATTAGCGATCTCACGGGCAGCGATCGACAATTCCGGCGATGCGGTATTCATGGCAAACCAGCAAGGTGAATTCATCTACGTCAATGAAACGGCGTGCAAACGGCTTGGCTACAGCCGTGAAGAACTACTTGGCATGACTGTACCTGATGTGGACATGGATGTTCCGTCTTGTGAAGCGTTCTCCAATGAGATTGTCCCCCTCGTTTTGGATCGTCAGTACGTTTTCAAATCGGGAACGCATCGATGCAAAGACGGATCGGTCTTCCCTGTCGAGGTGGCTACCACGCTTGTACGCTCTGGAGACGAGATCATCTTGTGCAAGAACATTCGAGATATCTCTGAACGGCGTGAGCACGAAGTCGCGATTCTTCAAGCGAAACAGGCCGCCGAGCAGAGCGAGGAACGCTATCGTAAAATCGCCGAGGACATCCAACAGCTCAACGACGAGCTCAAACGTTCGAATCAAGATCTAGAGCAGTTTGCCTACGTAGCATCCCATGATTTGCTTTCACCACTCCGCGGCATCGCTAATATATCGTCGATGATCCGGGAGGATGACGCAGAAAACCTATCGGGTAGTTCTCAGCGATACTTTGACAAGCTGGAAGAACGCGTTCGAAGAATGGAGACACTCGTCAATGACCTGCTTGTGTACGCTCGTGCCGGCAAGAGAAAGGAAAAGCCTCAGTGGATTGATGTGGGCCAGCTACTAAATGAGATCATTGAACTACTCGACTTACCCGATAGATTCATTTTCGAAATTGAAGACTCTTTGCCTAGGCTGCACACCTATCCCGCCCCCCTTCGGCAGGTATTTCTAAATCTCATAGGCAACGCCATCAAGCATCATGATCGTGATGCCGGAACAATCAACCTCTCCGCAAGTCAACGAGATGGCTTCTACCTCTTTAAAGTCGCAGATGATGGTCCGGGCATCGACGTGAAATACCACGGAAAGATCTTTGAGTTATTCCAACAGCTTGAGTCCCCTGACAAGGCACAAGGAAGCGGCATGGGGCTAGCTCTCGTTCGCCGATTAGTCAAGCAATACGGTGGCGATATCACGATTGACTCCGGCAAGGGACGTGGATCCGTATTTGAGTTCGCCTGGCCCCGAGTTGTAGATGAGAATACTGGTTGTGGATGAGAATACTGGTTGTGCATGAGAATTCGCGAACCGAATCCGTGTCGGAACCGTCATGAAGAATGAGAGGAAAGAGACATGATTGAATCCACACTTGCGGAGCTCGCAAGAGACATCGCCACGAAAGCGCATGACGGCCAATTTCGTCGCGACGGCCTGACGCCCTATATCACGCACTGTGAATCCGTCGCGAAACGAGCAGGTGCCGGTGAAGACGCGATCGCCGTGGCTTGGCTTCACGACGTGATCGAAGATACCGACGTGTCAGCTGGAGACCTTAAGGAAGCTGGCATTCCTGTCGAAGTGATTGATGCCGTTGAACGTTTGACGAAACGTTCTGAGATACCCTACGAGAAATACTTGGAATCTGTCGCTGAGTCTGCCTTGGCCACCAAAGTCAAGATTGCTGACATGCTGACGAATCTCTCTGATCAACCCACGAAATCACAAATCCGCAAATACGCCAAAGGGTTGTTGTTCCTGACCGAAGACGACTGACGGGCTCTTTGCTTCGCGTCCTAGCTCGCTACGTCAAAGAACTCCATCAATCGATTACATAGCCATTGCCTGAAATCATCAGTCGTTGGCGGACAGTGTTTGCAATTGGCAATGAGTTCTGTTTTCGTTTCCGGTCGGACTCTCGTTAGCCGTTCAATCATTGGCCCGCCTGGAAAAGCAATATCCTGTTCCGCGGCAATCGTTAGCATCGGGGCTTTAATCGACTGAATTTGTGAATCGCTGAGCAGCGGAGGCAATGTCGAGCTGAACTTCCAGTCTTTAACGGTCGTCTCCATGAAGC
>JBCCKZ010000502.1:0-4784 GCA_039027135.1 Planctomycetota bacterium | reverse complement strand
TGTGTTTATGAAGGCAACATCCTTCAAGGAAATGGGATTAGCTGCATGGAGATCGGACACACTCGGATTAGCAGCAGCAATCGAGGGAGTGGCTTCAAGATTCCCGGCACGGTTGAAGCGGAATCCAGTCGTTTAACGATTGCTGCCGAGGCTGCCAAAGCCGCACAGCGTGGCGACGCACCGGCGCTCTATAAGAAGACAGGAACGGACATCGCGGAAATAAGAAGCGGTGCGATCGCTGATGCAATCGAGAATGGCGATGAAGTGGTTCGTGATCTTGTGATTGAAGCTTCTGAATCAGTTGGCTTGGCAGTCATGAACATCGTCCACATCTTGGCACCGGACGTGATCGTGCTGGGTGGTGGTTTGGTTGAAGCGATGGAAGACTTGATCGTTGGCACTGTCAAAAAGTTCGCGCAGGATAGCGTGATGAAGGTCTATCGTGATCGGTTTGACGTGGTCGCAGCCAAACTCGGCGATGACGCGGGCGTGCTCGGCGCCGCCGCCTGGGCCAAGCGTTGTGCTGCCGAGTAGTGGACGCTTTAATTCACCACCAGACTCATGCAAAGACGCCGAGGCGCAATGTTACTAGGCGCAATGTTCCTAGGCTTGACTCTTCGCGATCTCGCGTCGTGTTGGCGCGACTTGATCACGCATCGATTTAGGTGGTGCCCGTTCATCCGACGCTACTGCGCAGCCGAGCGTGAACCTTGGGGGCTTCCCGTGATGGGCATGTTCATCGGTAGAGGGCGAGCCGCGGTCGCAAAGCCTTTTTGATAGAGCCGCTTTTGCAATTCGCGGAAGGTTGTGAACGAGTCCGGATAGACCCAAACCGTAATCGTGGTCGTGGCAGGATCTCGACCGGCCAGCTCCACATCCAGATCACTACGTCCGGTTAGCGTTTGTGAGACCGGAACTCCGATCGTCTCTCGAAGCGGCTCAATGGCGAGACGAACGAGTTGCAATTGCGTTGCCATGGCAGCTCGCCCATCACGACGAATCACTCCCCGAGACTTCTCGGACAGATAGCGCGCGATATAGCCATCGATGGGTCCAACCGAAGACTCTTCAACTCCCATCTTGGATCCGGCGGCAACACGTTGGAAATCTGATTTGATTTCATCGACCAACTTATCCAGTGGGACGACCGAAACACGGTTTTCCCGCAGACGCAAATGGACTTCCTGCCCAAACACGGTCTTGGCCATAGGCGTGGGGAGGTGATCAATCTCGATAAGCTTCTCGGGGATGGATTCCAAAGACTCCTTTTGAGCTTCAAGTTCGGCGAGTCGGTCTTCGAATTTTGACTTCTCCGTCAGTCTTGCCGCCGCTGCAACCCGTTTCTGATCCCACTGATCTTGGCTTGATGCCCATGCTTCCTTTGCGGCTGTGATCAAATCCATTAATTGACTACGAGCTCTCTCGGCTTGGGCAAGCTCGTTGTCGTAGCGTCTGATCATCGTCTCCAGTCGATCTGATTCCAGCTGTATTCTGGCGGCGTTGAGTGATGACTCAGCCAGATGGTTCATCTGTTCATCAGTGGCAACCATTGGTTCCTCTGGTGCGTCGGTTTGCTTCACTGCGGTCGAAGCTCCGAGGATCACCACCAAGATGATTAAAATACCAACCAGGTTGGCAACGATGTCGAGGAAGGCGTCATGGCCCAGTGCAGGTCCACCAGAACGTTTTCGGCTACTCATCGCGTCGGGCCCCCTGACGGTTGGGCGTCAACGAGATTCCACTCAACGCCACTGTTCTGCATGAATTGCTCCAACGCATCAACGCGTTGTTGGCTACCTGGTTGTCGGTATACGTTGAGTCTGGGCAGCCAACTCTGACCAGACAAAGCTGCCCCCCAACGACTGATGCGTCCTCGAATTTCCGTTGCAAACTCTCGCATGCGACGAAGATCCGAAGGCGATCCGTTGACCGGGAAGACCATCACTCGATTACCGTTGACCGAGTCTCTTCCAACCGGCAGAACAATTCGGTCCGAATAGACCAGCACTCGAATGGGGCGAACGATTCCACTTCCGACACCTCGTGTGATTAATCCAACGGTTGCAAAGTCGCGTGCGTTGGGATCAACGAGATCTTGTTGGTTCATGTTGGAAGCCATCATCGATGGAGCACCTGACATGGATGGGTCGCTGGGAGCATCACTAAACGTTGGAGGCTGTGCCATGTTGTTCTGAGAAATGGAGCCTCCTGGCGTCTGTTGCTCCGAGCGATTCTGATTTGACATCCGTTGAGGATCTTGTGACGCGATGTCAGATACGGCCTCGTTGGTTGGCCTCCAGTCGCTAGCCGATGCACCGGAGTCGTATTCGATTTGGGAATTGCCCTGGCTCGGCGAACTCGGGTCGAACTCACTGCCGGACATCGTGGTGGCTTGAGACGTCGCGTCAGACGAAACCGCGTTTCCAACGCCACCACCTTGTTCGAATGATTCCTCCATAGGGTTGTCTTGCACATTCGCAGGTGCTGTGCCCAAGAGTTCTTCGGTCGAGGGTAAGTCAGATCCCGTCCCGGGTCCGACATCATTCCGGTTCAACGAATTTGAATTTGGGCTGCCTGATCGCGCCCAGTCATCCAGATCCGAGAGCCCCTGTCGCTTGTATGAGTTTGATCCTGCGTAACGGCCTGACTGTAGCTCACTGGCTTGGCTGCGAAGACCGTCGGCTAGCTCGTCTCGTCCTGCTGACCGATAACCTCTTCGAAGGCCCTGAGTCGACCAGTTGGATGCCGAGATTTCTGGGAATCTCTGTCGGCTGGAACCACCCGCTACGCCTCCGGAGCCGCGGAGTCTTCCTCGACCGGCACCTGAACCACCGAATCCAGTACTTCCGGATCCTGATTCAAATCGCGATTGTCTAGCGATCGTCAAATCAACGGCTCGACGGACCTTGTCGACAAGGACACGTTCAGGCTTTCCCGTTGCCAGTTCGATACCCGATGGAACCAGCTCGTAACCGTATTGGTCGTCGTAGCCCGCCATCGCCCCTCGAGACGCGGCAAAGGACTCGATGCCCTCAGGTCTCACGATCAACAACGGATAAGGCGGCGAAGCTTCACCGGTCTGTGAAATGTAGTGATTGCGAATAACGCGAATCGCCGTATCCAGAGGATTCGCGCCTTTTTCGGACGCCGCTAGTTGATCCGTCGTGATTCGAATTCCCAACGGATGAATGAGCAGTCCTTCCGCATCGCACTCCAAGTAGATCGGTCTGCGGTCCGTCCCGTTGGGGCCTTTGTGAGGATGGATGACTAAGCGAGGTTTGCCGTTGAACTCGCTCTTGGCTTCTTCAAGATCCGTTTGAGCATCTTCAACCCTTTCTTGGAGTCGACGTAGTTCCTCGGCGTCAACATCCTCAAGCGATTGGTCCGAGGTGACCCTTTCGACCTCGTCGTTGATCCTGCTCAGTTCTTGGCTCAGTTCATCGAGATGGGTTCGCACGAACTGAATAGCATCGCGGCGAGCTTGGATTTCCTCGGTCTGTTCGTCCCGTTGTTTAACCAGCTGGGCCGCACGAAAGTCTTCAGTGGCAATCATGCTTTCGACAACGCCCGCGCGAAGTTGCTCAGGTGCGTCGTCTGGTTCCTTCGTTTCAGTCGGTGACTGCGAGTCTTCCGAAAGAATGGTGGTGTCGGTTGCCTTTTGGGCAACCAATGCAAGGAGCAATATCAGTGTTCCCAGCGTACAAACGAGTACCGCCAGGAACGGGAACAGCGAAGGGCTGATCTCGCTGCGACGGCGGGCACTCATGCGGCTTTACGGTTGGCGGAAGACGATCCAGTTTGTCCAACCGTTGATGGTGGCAGATGTTTGCAAAGAATATCAACGGCTCGCGCGAGCGTACGTACAGCGTCTGAAACGGTTTCATCGCGACTCGAACGAATCATCATCGAACGTTCGATCGCGTCCCCGCTGTGCTGCGTCGCTTTGCTGAGCGCCGTTGAGGTTTGCTGTAGGACTTCGGCCAGATGGTCCACCTGTTGAAGGTTTGAATTGGTACTTTTCAGCGAGCGTGTGTTTTCAATCAACGCGGGCACAAGGCTCGCTTCAAACGACTTGGCAATCGTTTCGCTTTGCCGACGATGGTTGTTTTGCCAGTGCTCTTGAGCCTGAGCGATGGTTCGAGACCAGAGTTCGGTC
This sequence comes from Planctomycetota bacterium, assembly GCA_039027135.1. Classification (GTDB taxonomy): domain Bacteria; phylum Planctomycetota; class Planctomycetia; order Pirellulales; family Pirellulaceae; genus Rubripirellula. The sequence continues at coordinate 628 of JBCCKZ010000502.1, read as the reverse complement.
TGAGTTTCAATGGACTGGGCGACGGCGGTTTGGACGCCTTGGCAAAGTTCGATGATGGTTGCCCGATAATCGTCGCGTTGTTCATCGTTGGTCGGAAGGTGAGCGGATACGAGTGTTTCAACTCGCGTGTCAATCATCCGCCAAAACCGTTGTTCCGCTCGCTCGACGGGCCACTGGCTAAAGATGGCAATCACCGACAGAACCAAACCGAGCGCGGTCGTGTCGAAGGCGACGTAAAGCCCGGACTTCAGGTTTTCGACGGCTGCCGAGCCACTGCTGAAGTCAAGACCGCCGAGTGTCTGTGTGATCCCGATCACTGTTCCGAGGAATCCAAGCATCGGGATGGCCCAGGCGATGATTCTGACCAGACCAAGTGAATCGTGGGCGGCATCGGCATCCTGCTCTGAAAGAGAATGAAGGTCTTCGGAAAGACCACCGGCGTGTCCACGGCGATCGGTTCGAGCAATGACCTCGGTGAGTCTTGCCACGAGCGGATGTGCCTTGGCATTCGATGGAAGAGCATCCAGGTGATCCAGCCATGTTCGCGCCACATGGGCCACATCATGCTTCGTTTGAAATCGTTCTGTCGGCGAACCTTGATCAATCAGGATCGAGTCAGGCAGCAAGT
>JBCCKZ010000501.1:0-4790 GCA_039027135.1 Planctomycetota bacterium | reverse complement strand
TCACAAACAATCTCGCGAGGATTGCGACCAAAGGTTGTTAAGAAATAGGACTCCACGGCCGAGTCAAATAACTCGATAGCGCGGGTGTCTTCGCCGTAAAACTCTGTGTCCTGGAAGTCATTCCCGGGGAATTCGATGCGATTGAACGCCGTGCGCGTCTTCAGCGTTTGATCGATGCAATCGAGCAACACCTCGGCCATTAGTCGCCGCGGATAGTACCGTGAATTGTATTTCAGCTCTGCCGCGTTGGTTTCCAGCGGTTCGCTCGAACGAGCGTATGTCTCGCTGTTGAGAATCAATCGCATCAATTCCTTCAAATCGAATTCTTTGCCCACCAAGTAATCGGCGGTTGCCTCGAGCATGGGTTCGTTCGACGCAGGGTTGCTAAGACGCAAGTCGTCGACCTGTTCAACCAATCCTCGGCCGAAAAAATTCCTCCATATCCGGTTGGTGATGGCTCGAGCAAAGTAAGGGTTATTTGCTCCCGTCATCCATGCTGCCAAAGCTTCACGTCGGTCGGAAGGATCGTCGATGTCCAGGGGGGGCGCATCCAACGGTGCGGGGGGCTGTGGCTTGCCTCGGTTGGGTTGAATCAGGTCGCCATCGGTTGAGACATAGAGCGTGCGTTTCCCGTCACCATTTCGTCCGTCACCGCCCCAACCCTTTGCACGCACCCGAGCGAAGAGGTTTGCCATCGCGTAGTACTGATCGTTGGTCCATTTTTCGAGCGGGTGATTGTGGCACTTTGCGCAGCCGATCGAGAGTCCCATGAACGCCTGGCATGCCGCCTCGGTCATCTCTTCGGGTGACTGGTTGAGGGCATAAAAGTTGGTGGCCCCATTCTTATCGCTCTCGCCCGTCGCGGTAAGTATTTCAGAAACCAGATGGTTCCAAGGCTTATTTTCGGCAACGCTGTTGCGAAGCCACTCGTAATAAGTCTTGACGGCGATGGGACGAAGTCTTGTGCCATTGATGACCAGAACGTCGGACCAAAGATAGGTCCAGTAATCGGTGTAGTCCTCACTTGCCAAGAGCCTTTCAACGAGATCGCAACGTCGATTCTCCGGTGTGTCTTTTAGGAATGTCTCGCGTTCTTCTTCAGTCGGCAATCGCCCAATCGTATCGAGCGTCGCGCGACGCAGGAAAGTCTCGTCGTCGCACCTTGGTGATGGTTCGAGGTTGAGGGTTTCAAGTTGGACCAGATTGAGGTCGTCAATGAAGTTTTCGCGAGGAGCTTTTGCATAGACCTCCTGAGCAACTTCGTAGGGATAGGGGACCGTGAGGCGAGCCAGTGCCACCTTGCTGCCGAACCAAACCAGTACCGCTGCTTCGCCACTACCTCGAACTGAAACAACACCGTCATCGTCCACGCCGGCAACGGCCTCGTCAGTAGCGGTGAACTGGGCCCAATGGGTCACGTCCACTACACGCCCATCGTCATAATGCCCTCGCACGAGAACACGTGTCGTTTCTCCCGGATAAAGCAAAGACTGCGCTGGCGTTACCGAAATGGTTTCAAGGATGGGATCCTCGTGCGTTGGTCCGGCGGCTCCTGCGGCGATCCAGTTGGCGAGCGTTTGATAGTCCGTGGAACCCGCATCCAGTTTGAGGCCTCCTTTATGCGGTAGGATTCCCGTAGGTTTAGCTAGCAAGAGACTCCGCCCGGGATCGGCCAATTCAACTCGGCGGCCACGAGCTTGGTGACGAATGGATTGGAAGTCGGCTTCGCTGTCGTAACCACGCAGCGATAATCGGAATCCACCCTTTCCCGCGAGAGCGCCATGACAGGCACCCATATTGCAGCCTAACTTGGATAAAACGTTTTGGACGTCATTGCGAAAGGTTGGTGGCTGGCCGTCATCTTCGCCTTGTACCTGGATACTCAGGGAAGCGATCTTTGTATTTTTGATCGAAGCATGGGCCTGGGTCGATCCAGGTTTCAGACCAACGATTCTTTCGCCTTCAATTTTGGCGATGGACGGGTTATCAACGCTCCAGACCAAGCCTTCATCGTTGATGATTGACCCCGCAACACCTTCGCGATCCTCTGTCAGGATGACGTTGGCACGGTCGCCTGCTTGGTGCAAATGAATGCTTGCGGGCAATGCCATTGCGCGAGTAATCGATGCTGGCTTAGGTGGCTTCTCCGTTTCGCCGGCGGCCAAGATTGGATTTGCGACTACTAAAAAAAGTAGAGTGATCAACCATAATTGTGGCGAAGCAATTTCAACTTCACCCTCCCTGGGGAGGGTCGTTCCCGAGGAACGAGGCTTCGGGGAGGGTAATGCTTGCACGGGGCGGCTCTTGACCTTATCGAAAACCCCTCCCCTCGTCGTCGCAAGCTCCTCCGCGACCCTCCCAAGGGAGGGTGAATTCAATCTCAGCGAACTTTTGAACGAAGTTCTGACATCAGCGTTGCTCGAGTTCCTCATACGAACAGCTCCTTGATCTCACGTGCACCAAAATCAACGAGCGGGAACGGGCGACCACCGGGGCCGGGAAGTTCCGTATGCACATCCAATCCAAGGCTCTTGAAGATTGTCGCAATGATGTCCGCGGGTGTTGTTGGGCGGTCCGCGGGAACTGCACCGATTGAATCACTGGAGCCAATTGCTCGTCCGCCCTGCACTCCGCCACCGGAAAAAGTACACGAAAAGACATTTGGCCAATGGTCACGTCCACCGGCCGGGTTGACTTTAGGGGTTCGGCCGAACTCAGCCAGCCCACAAACCATGGTGTCATCAAGCAAACCACGCTCATGAAGGTCACCAATCAACGCTGCATACGCCTGGTCGTACATCGGTGCGACAATGTTCTTCATTCCTTCGATTGTCGTGAATGGCTTGCTTCCGTGAATGTCCCAAGTGATCTCATTGAACACGGTCAGGAAGGTATTGATTGTCACAAATCGAACACCTGACTCCACTAGCCGGCGTGCAAGCAGGCAGCACTGACCGAATCGATTCATCCCGTACCGTTCACGAACCTCCGTCGGCTCTTTAGATAGGTCAAAGGCCTCCCGTGCCTGAGGAGAGTTCATCAATCGATACGCTGCCTCAAAGTTCTCGTTAAGCATACGAGCTGACTCCGATTGTTCGAAGCTTCGCATATGACCCTCGATCGCAGCTCTCATGCGACGCCGTCGATCGATTCGGACTTCGCCCAAGTCGGTGGGGGGCAACAAGTCCGGAACTTCAAAGTTCTCGACACTGGGGTCCGCCGAGAGTTCAAAAGGATCGTAAGCTTTGCCGAGGAAACCGCCAGCTTGGCCGTTGGGTAAGTTACCACCACCTCGCCCCATCTTTTCCGGTAGCACAACATGTGCGGGAAGATCCGTACGTCGTCCTTTCAGGTATTCGAGAACAGCACCGGCATGGGGGTAGTTCACGCCTCCTGTGAATTGCCGACCTGTTTGCAGCATTTGCCAGCCGGCATCGTGTACTGCTGCCGCAGTGTGGTAGCAGGAACGGACGATTGAAAACTTGTCAGCGACCTCTGCGTGCTTGGGCAAGATCTCCGAAAGTTGGAAATCGCCTTTGGTGCTGATTGGCTTAAAGGGGCCTCGGACTTCCGCCGGAGCATCAGGCTTCACATCAAAGGTGTCCAATTGGCTCGGCGCGCCAAGATTGAAGATCATAATGCATGATTTCTTATCACCCTCGGGCGAAACGGCACCATTCCGGGCGGCATGCAAATATTGCGGCAATCCAAGACCGATGGCACCCAGCGTGCCAACTTGGAGAAAGTCTCGGCGGGTTGTACCGTTGCAATTGTGCGATTTGGCTCGCGAAATCAGATCTAGCACGCGTGGGACTCCGGGCGGGTAAGAGAGCATGCGACAATCCTAAGGGTAAACACTCTACCGCTGGGAGGATTGGAAGGACCGCGCAAAATTTTGTACAAAACGCGCATGGAAAACCCTCTAAGTTCCATTCGCGACACCTTTTTCGACAATCTCGACGACGCCAAGCAGGTTTTGCGTCTGTTCGACTTCCTGCCGAATGCTTATCTGTATGTCAAAGATGTCTCAGGTCGTTTTGTGGGGGCCAACGAACCGTGGCTTAGGATGCGGGGATTTCAGGACGCCACCCAGGTGATCGGTAAGACCGATCGAGACTTGCATCCTATTTATTGGGCGCGGCGATATCAGGACGAAGATCGCCGCGTGATGGAAAGTGGAAGCGAGTTGCCCAACCAAGTTTGGCTGGTACCTGCCGGTGACGGAGTCCTGAGTACTTTTGTTAGCAGTAAGATTCCCATTCGCGGTCGAGATGGCAAGGTAATAGGGATCGCGGGAATCATGTATGAGGTCACTCCCCCGCCGATCGATTCGCCCGGCGTCGATCCGATCTCGGTAGCGATCAAGATCATTGCGGATGGCTTTTGCGAGCCGCTAGAAGTCTCCCACATCGCGAGGCGTGTAGATTTGTCAGTCAGTCAATTCAACCGAAGATTTCGGGCACGCTATTCGGTGAGTCCCTCAAAATACATTCAGCAACTGAGGATTAATGAGGCCGGACGCATCCTTTCGGATACGGATGCTTCGATTGCCGAAGTCGCATCAGCGAGTGGCTTTTATGACCAGTCACATCTTACGCGAGCGTTCAGGCAGTGGATGAAAGTCACGCCAACGGAGTTTCGGCGTCGAAGCCGTGATCAAGGTTAGAGGGTGTTCGAATATCCAACTCTTAGACTTTAGCTCGAACTGAGACGCGTTCGATCTCTACTCCTAGTTCCATCACTCTGGTTTTCGCCGGACTTGGCGTTCCGCAAAGAAGTGGCGGTGAGCT
>JBCCKZ010000500.1:0-4792 GCA_039027135.1 Planctomycetota bacterium | reverse complement strand
TATCCATGCTTACATCGTCCAAGCCCACGACGCGTGGCTTGTAGCCCTTAGATTTAGCTAGCGTGGCCGCCTCATTGGCGAGGTCCTCGGAGTTGCCCGTCTGGGTGCCGTAAACGATATCGATTGGCTTGGCTTGCACGGCGGCGGCACCGTTGGCAACCACTTGGTTGTCGCCAATGGCAATCCGCGAGTGGAGTCCGGCTAAGAAACCGCTCAACCAAGACCTCTGGTCTTCTGAGAAGGGAGCGTCTTCGGGAATGTAAGGTACTTTCATTTAGTTTCAGTCGCCGAGGCGATGTGGGTTGAGGTGTCTGCTTCTGTATCTTCGAAAACGTTGCAAAGTAGTTTTCACGTCTAGCCTCCGCTTCTGGGAGGTTGGCCTCTGAGGGCTTAATGGGGATGTGGGCTTAGATCTTTCGATGTTTCATCGTGCGGCGGAAGTGCTCTTTTTCCAGGCTTGGGCCCTCCCCCGCCGTTAAAACGTCCTACCCTCCCGGTGGGAGGGTGAGTGTTTTGGGCTGTTGAATCAAGCGAACGAAACTCCATGTCAGAACCTCGACACCATATCAGGGACGGCATTGTGAGCGAACAACTCATCAAAGCTTGGTATTTCGCCCAACGCTTGCTCGTTCTTATCGTCTTGATGCGAAATCCAAGCGTACGTGCCGGGGCTTTCCATTGGCGTGGTTGTTCGCAGCGAAAGCGCTCGTTTGAAATCTCCAAGACGTTTATTTGAAATCAACGTGGCCAAACCCATGTCGTCGTAATCCTCGATCGCCTTTCGTGCATGCTTCGAGAGTTCTGACATCAGCTGGAAGTCTTCCGTCAAAACCAAATTCTTTGCCGCTTTGTCGCGATCGACAGTTTCGTTGCCGTGGCGCTTACTGGCGATCTTTTGTGCCATCTCAAGAACGGTGAAGCGATTCAACAGTCGGAACATTTCATCCGTGTCTGTTTCGCCGTAGCCAGGCACGACACCGCCCATGACAGCCTCGCCACTCTTCCAGGCTGACTTCAGATAGGTGATCTGATAACCAGCGAGCGCTGTTGCCAACTCATCAATCAAATCCTTGCGGGTTCGAGCAGCCAGAATCGCATCGGCATCCTGATACTGGAGCAATGCCTTGGGCATGATCCAGAAGAAGTGAACACGCTCGGTTTCCCAATTCGCCAGAATCGATCGAGCTCTGACCGAACCAGTTGCCTCGATGTGGAGTTCCAGCAGATGCTTGATCGCATTCTCGTGAATCTCCGCATGACCACTTCCATCAGTCAGGCTACCCATGAACACCGAATCGTGGCTCATCGAGTCGGGTAGCATTCGCTCAGGGTCGTACTGATAGGCGAAACCGCCCGACATTCCGTTGCCGAAGCCTTTTGAAAAGCCACCCAAGTTTAGAACCGAGCCGTTTGTCATGTACTCGCAGCAGAAGTCACCTACGCCTTCAACGACAGCAGCTGCCCCTGAGTTACGAACTGCGAAGCGGTCGCCGGCTTGACCCTCGATAAAGGTTTTGCCTCCTGTCGCGCCGAAAAGGGCGAAGTTCCCAATCAAGACGTTTTCACCGTCGGCAGTTCCTCCGCCAGCTGGGGCGCGAACGATGATCTCCCCTCCGCATGCACCCTTGCCGACACCATCATTGCAGGTACCGGTGTGATCCATCGTGATGCCGTTATTGCAAAATGCGCCGTAGCTTTGACCTGCCGACCCCTCGGTGATCACTCGAATCGTGCGAGGCTCTAAGAAACGACGGCCTCGCGAGTCTTCCTGCACCATCGATAATGGGGGCCGGAGTTCATGGTTGAGGATCCGTTCGATATCGATCGATAGTTGGCCACCAACCGTCTTGTCACGGTTTGAAAGCAAGTGCTTGGGACGAAGCTCAACGGACAATTCATCACCTTCGATGATTTGTTCTTGAACCTGTTTGATGAGCTCATCGTCAACGCGGAAGTCACGCTCCAGGTAAACGGGATTCTCGGTCACATTGCGGGGAACACGTGTCAACATAGCTCGAAGATTCAGCTGTCCCACTGACTTGGGATGATCGAGCAAGTGAAGAAGATCCGCACGACCGCAGGCTTCATCCAAACTCTTCAATCCCAACGAAGCGAGAATCTCTCGGACTTCGTGTGCCACGTTCAGCAGGTATTGCGCGAGTGCTCGCGGGTCGCCATCAAACGCTTCTGCGTTGGTGGTCAATCCAGCAGGACACTTGATGTTGCAGTTCTTTGCCATGACGCACTTGAGCATCATGAGGGCTGTCGTACCAAACTCAAAACTGTCTGCGCCCAAGAGCGATGCTTTGACGACATCGGAGCCGGTCTGCATGGCTCCCGAACATCGAAGCATTACCTTTTGCCTGATTCCGTTGGCACACAAGGCTTGGTGGACTTCCGCCAAACCAATCTCAGCGGCTCGACCGGTGTACTTCAATGATGTCACCGAAGCAGCACCTGTACCGCCAGTATTGCCGGCTACATTGATCAAATCGGCACCAGCTTTTGCTACGCCAACAGCGATCGTTCCAATGCCCTCGGAACTGACTAGCTTGACAATCACTCGCACCCGAGCAGCCTTGCAATCGTGAATCAACTGGGCGAGATCCTCGATGGAGTAGGTGTCGTGGTGCGGCGGAGGACTGATCAGCTCGACCCCTGGTGTTCCGCCACGGGCTGCCGCGATTTCAACAGTGACCTTCTTGGCCGGCAATTGCCCACCCTCTCCGGGCTTCGCACCTTGGCCAATCTTGATTTCGAGTTCCTCAAGGTTTGGGTCGGCTAGGTATCCCGCCCACACGCCGAACCTGCCGCTGGCGAACTGCTTGATTCGGCTTGCTCGGATCGTTCCGTATCTCGAGAGGTGTTCCCCGCCTTCACCGGAATTCGACATGGCACCGACCATGTTCACACCGTGAGCGACGGACTCGTGAGCGGTGGCGACGAGGGCCCCGTGTGACATCGCACCTGATGCAAGCCGAGGGGTAATCTCTGAAGCTGCCTGGACATTATCTAGTTCGATCGGCTCAGGTCCCAAGCGAAGACGGGAGACATAGTCCAGCGCCCAGCCCTTTACTTTGATGCGTAAAACGCCTCCGGTCAGGTAATGCCCCAGAACATCTTCTTTAAACCGCTCCACCAACGATTGAGCCAATGCGTCCAGCCGCCCGATATCATCACCTTTCGGTCCGCTCAATCTCAGCTCGTACTCACCTTCATCGAGCGCTTCGCTGTGGATACCGCGAATGGCAAAGTCGACATTGCCAGCACGATTAAAGAGCATCATCTCGCGTTTGAAATCTTCAACCGACTGCAGGAATGTCACATCGGCGGGCAGTGCCAACACATCACGCAACGCTGCCGGTCGATCATTTCTTTCCTCCGTCATCATTCGGATGAAAGTGCGATAGCCTGGCGTGATCTTGAAGTTATCGATTTGCTTCTTTGATAACTTCTCAAAGCTTGTGTTTACGTAGCTGGTTTCGTTCAACTCGAAGGCGTCGTCCATCTCTCGTAGCGTGAGCAGCCGAAACGGATCGACTTCGCCTTCCGCTTCCGAGAACGAGATGGGTTCCTCGGTGAGATCCACAAAACCTCGAACCGCGATGGCTCCGTAACTGTGTCCGGCGCCCTCGGAACGTTCCTTAAACAAACCGAGAATTGGAATGTCGCTCTCACTCTCGATCGTCAATGCTCGATGATGCCAATCAGCGACTGACTGCGCGATTGTTTCGAATTGAACGCCACCTACAGGCGTCTTCATGTTCGGGAAGTACTTCCGAAAGACTGGATCGTCGGTATCGAGAAAGTTTGGTTCGAAAAACTCACCGCCCGAGTAGCTCTCGACGGTACAAAGGCCAACTTTACCCATCGTTTTCATGAGGGCTTTTTCGGCTGCCTTCTTAAATCGAAAATAGGGTTCGGTCGCTTCTTTTTTGCCGTACAGCTCTTCGGCTCTCAAACGGACCCCCAGCGGATAGACCGCGGAAGCACCGAAGCCTAGAGAACAAGCGATGTGGTGCGATGAAGCAATCTGTCCGCTCTCAATTACAAGCGAGACTTTCAGACGCAAACCCTCTTCGATCAATCTTTGGTTGATCGCTGAAATCGCCAACGTCGTCGGGATTGCGGCTAGCTCCCTTGAAATATGTCGATCGCTGAGGATCGCAATCCCACCTTTATCGCGTGCAAAATCGACCACCTGATTGGCAGCGTCATCAATGGCATCGATGAGTGCTTTTTCATTCTCTTCCGGATTGCCGAAGACCGGTGAATAAAGAATGCCAAACCGCGCCCACGGTGTTTCATGCTGGTCCTGGATCTTTAGAATTTCAGCCATCGTCAACACGGGTGAATTGACCACGATCTGACGGCTTCGAGACTTGCCCTCGTGGGGCTTTTCACCCAAGGCCACACGCAACGTCATGCCGTCCTTTTCGCGGATCGAATCCAGCGGTGGATTGGTGACCTGGGCAAAACGTTGACTGAAGTACTTTGCGACGCCGCCTTCGTTGTCACTGAGGGCATTGATCGCGTTGCCATAACCCATTGCGGACACTTTCTCGACGCCGTTTTGAAGCATCGGATCCATCAAGAACTTGAAGCTCTCTTGGTTGTGAGTGTAGCCGACATATCGACCCGCCGTTCCCAGGTCACCACTGTATCTTCCAGCCGCCTTACCGGGATCATCCTTCGGGTCGGGAAGGTCATCGATGTTGATCTGTGCTTCGGCAAGCAATTTCGAATACTCAGCTTTCGAAGCGAGGTGTTCGAGAGCTTCCTTGGTCCGGTA
>JBCCKZ010000499.1:0-4795 GCA_039027135.1 Planctomycetota bacterium | reverse complement strand
GAAAGCCGTCATCGTTGCGGAGGAAAGCTTCAAAGCCATATTGGCAAGGTTTGACCGAAACTGGACGGAGCAACAACTTGCTTGGGAGCTGGAGCGGGAAATGAGAAGCCGCGGTGCATCGGGGGTCAGCTTTCCCATCATCGCCGCCTCGGGCCCCGCATCGGCGCTTCCTCACTACCACCCAGGCCCCAACAGGATCAGCGATAGCCCTGTTTTGCTGATCGATTGGGGAGCGAAGTTGGACGGTTACGTCAGCGATCTCACCCGCATGCTCTGGCTGGATGAGGATGGCCCCAGTGCGGAATTCGAAGCCGCACACACTGCCGTGAACGCGGCAGTTGAAGCCGCCATCTCTGTCATCCGACCTGGCCAAAGCGTTCGGGTAGTCGATCAGGCAGCCCGAAAGGAGCTTCGCGCGGCGGGAATGGAGGAAGCATTCCTGCACTCGCTCGGACATGGAATCGGCTTGGAGGTCCACGAAGGTCCAAGAATTAGTTCAGCAGGCGACGACGATTCTTCTCCCGTCCTTCGCGAAGGAATGATCGTCACGATCGAGCCGGGAGTCTATTTCGCTGATCAGTTTGGAATCCGGCTCGAAGAGGACGTCCTCGTTACCGAGAGCGGGTCGAAGCCGCTCTCGACGCTTCCAAGAGGCCTCGTTGACTTGCAAGCAATGATGTAAAACTACCGAAAACCATTCCCCACCCAGTTTTTGGTTCGCATTGAGTACGAAATGAGCGAAGGCGGAGCGTCGAAAGACATCTTCGATGTAGAACGGATTCGACAGATCATCGAATTGATGGAAGCCCACGATTTGACGGAAGTCGATCTGCAGCAGGGCGAAGAAAAGATCAAGCTAGGTCGCGGTGGCATGGCTGCGGCGCCCATGATTCCCGCAGCTCCCATGCCGGCGGCTCCCGCAGGCCTTCCGGCTGACGCGGCGGCTTCAGCAGCCCCGAGCAATACGGTCACCATCGATTCACCAATGGTCGGCACGTTTTATTCAAAGCCAAACCCGGAAGCCAAATCGTTCGTCAGTGTCGGCGACACTGTCGGCCCGGACACGATTGTGTGCATCATTGAGGCGATGAAGGTCTTCAACGAGATCCCCGCGGAATGCAGCGGGAAGGTTGTCGAGATTCTAGCCAGCGAGGCCGATGCCGTTGACTTTGGTAAGCCCCTGATCCGCATTGAGCCCAGTTGATCGGTGTCGATACAAAAAATCCTGATTGCCAATCGTGGTGAGATTGCCCTGCGAATTATTCGCGCCGCTAGGGAAATGGGCATCAAATCGGTCGCGGTTTATTCCCAAGCCGATAAAGACTCGATGCACGTCAAGTTGGCCGACGAAGCCTATTGCGTGGGCGGACCCCGATCGATCGACTCCTATTTGAAAATCGAACACATCATCGCGACAGCGGAAGTTGCGGGTGTTGACGCCGTGCATCCGGGGTATGGCTTCCTGGCTGAGAATGCGCACTTCAACGAGGTTTGTCGCGAGAGCGGATTCGAATTCATCGGTCCCTCACCGGAGGCGATGCTCAAACTTGGTGACAAGAACACAGCCCGTTCGATGGCCATTGCCAACGATGTTCCTGTTGTCCCAGGAAGTGATGGGCTCATCGAAAGTGATGACCAGGCGGTCGCGACTGCGAAGGAAATCGGATATCCCGTCCTGATCAAGGCCACCGCTGGTGGTGGCGGTAAGGGCATGAGAGTCGCCGAAGATGAATCCTCATTGATTCAATCGGTCCAGCAAGCCAGGACGGAAGCGGAAGCGGCATTCGGCAATGGAGGTGTCTATCTCGAGCGATATATCGGCACACCACGACACATCGAAGTGCAGGTCATCGCAGACGCCCACGGTAACGTCTGCCATCTCTTTGAACGTGACTGCAGCGTCCAGCGACGTCACCAGAAGCTGATCGAAGAAGCCCCGTCGCCGATTCTGCCGCCTGAACAGCGCAAAGCGATCTGCGATGCCGCCGTACGAATGATTCGGGGTGCCGACTACGTGAACGCGGCGACAGTTGAGTTCATTGTCGACACCAACAACGACTTCTTCTTCATTGAAGTCAACGCTCGAATCCAGGTCGAACACCCGGTATCGGAAATGATCACCGGTGTTGACCTAATCAAGGAACAGCTTCGCGTTGCCTCCGGTGAGCCTCTCTCTTTCAAGCAAGAGGATCTATCGATCAAAGGGCATGCGATGGAGTGCCGAATCAACGCGGAAAACTCTGAACGCAACTTCCAGCCCAGCGCCGGCAAGATTGAAAAGATCTTTTCACCCGGGGGCGTTGGCGTCCGCTTTGATTCACACGTGTTCGGTGGCTACGTCGTACCACCGTACTATGATTCAATGATCGGCAAGTTGATCGTGCACCGACCAACACGTGATGATGCAATCACAACCATGCGACGTGCATTGGCGGAACTCTCGGTCGAGGGCATTCATACGACCGCACCATTCCATGACATGGTGCTTCAACATCCGACGTTTATCGCCGGCACTCACGACACCAAGTTTGTTGAACGCGAGTTGATGTAAACCACGCGGCCGGCAGCATCAAACACTTGGCAACGCCTTTTTAACGAAGGTTAATTCCAAGTCCCGCGTCCGCCGTGTACGCGGATGGTGTTGTTGGCAAGTTGCGACCAAAACTAGGCGGAATCGGCTCGGCGAGATTAAAACTTGCTGCTGAATCAGTCGGCATTGAGAACAGGTTTGGATCGTTTGTCAGCAGTTGATTGATGACATACTGACTCGTCGTGACCTGAAGCGATAAAGCCTCTCCCGTCGCTGGGAAAAACTCAAGCGATACACTGTGCGGCAGCACCGCGCCGACCGCTGGATAATACACATGTTCTGCGGTTGTTGAACGCGCTACGACGCGGCCGTTAGGATCGATCACGGTCATGTCCGTGACATACCCTCCGGTCGCATCAATACCCATCACACGCTGCATCGGAACAGCACTACCCGACATCGACGTCCGAACCTCTAGCCGACCATCCGCCCGATAAGTGGGCGCACCGATCACGTCGGCTGCATTTAATCGTACCAGGCCCATCGATTCCGAAATGAAGTCTGGGCTGACAGGCAAAAAGCTCCGGTGCATCGATCTCGCGTACTCAGCGTGGTTGGCCCAGTACAAAGTCCGCTGAAGAGCCGCTCCCTCGGGTATCTCAAACCAGAAAGCCTGATCGTTGCTCCCAAGGTCGATGTTCGCTCCAAGTGTCAGCGGGACGCCGGCCTTGAGTCTCAGGTTACGAGGCCTCACCAAATTCGCCGTACCACGAAGACGCGGCAGACCAGGCATGGACGTCACCTTGATCGACGTCGTGTTGCTGGCCAGCTGCTGAATCGCATCGCTTCGATTAACGGCAGCCGCAACTTCGGCGACCGTGGGTATCGCCGAAATCGAAACCGGTGGCGGGGGAGGATAGGGCAGGGCCGATGGTGATCGCGCACAGGTCGCGCCACCAGCGATGAAGATCACGCAAATCGCCATCATCATTCCCACCAATGGGCTCAACGACACGTGCCGAGAGTTCGATGAATCCGTCATCAAACGGGGATTGGGACCTGATTGCATTCGCAAGATACGCTGGTGAAAGCCGACGTGAAGGCCCGGCGATACCAGTTTTTAAGCCTTGCTGGCAAGTCAGTTTGAAGGGGATCAATCCTCCAGCTCTTCTTCGACCTCGGTAAAAAGCCATTCATTCAATTGCTCACCCAGGCTATCGGCCTCCTTGGGGTGGATGGCGACTTCGGAGACTTCGATCACGTCGCCACCATCGGTGCTTACAGCGAGCACACCCGAGGTATCCGCCTGAACGACTTTCAAAGCCTTCCGTCTTACAAGCCAAATTGCCAGCAGGTACCGCATCTTGGCTCGACTCGGGTCGTCCGCCATTTCAGACACTAACTCGACGAGTGTCTCCATGGGCGTTGGCACCAGCTTCTTTTGGTCAGAAATAGGCATTCGCCGCTTCCACCATCCAATGCATCGCTTGTCGGGCCCCTCCCAGGCCTTGTCGCTTATATCGATTCGGCGATGGCCATCGCCATCTTCAATGATCACGCTGAAATAGGCTTCGCCGGCAACCAGTGCACGATCTTGGACATGACATTTCCTGGTCATCCGGTTGAATTTGTACTCTTCCGACAAATGCTGGGCTCCGCGAAGTCCTGGGAAACGTGTTCCACGAGAAGATGAGACGGTAGTACAGTTGCTAGGCCAATGCTCTTCAAAGCTCTCGCTTACTTCTCCTCTGTGACATGGCATCGACACAAGTCCAAACCAGCACTTCAATTCACTGGGGTCGTCCGGTTACTGAGGCCAAATAAGCATGGTTCTCATCTCACCAGCCTTTGGGAGACCTGAGGAATGGTCGCGGGGTTGGGTCGCAAATACGCCAAACCGATGCCTGACCATTGGTCACAAGCTGTCGGTTCTGGAAACGAGCTCCAAAGACATCTAACAAGTTAGCTGGGAAGAAGCTTCGATCCGCGAGAGGCAAGGACTCTGGCCCCAGGCCGGGTTCTCATACCCACGGCGAAAGTCTTCGAACGCTCCATGGTCGCAGGAAAATCGCCCATATCTCGTGAAAAGATGGCACTCGGCGGGCCGCTTTCCCGGTCGCCCACCACCAATCTGCAAAGACCACATTCCTCCCGAACACGGAATTCCGCCCAGAGTTAACGGGGGCACAAACGTTAATTACAATGGAACATTCGTAGACTTTCAGCCGTCCCAGAGGCGGAACGTCTGCCACAACGACTTTTCCG
>JBCCKZ010000498.1:0-4801 GCA_039027135.1 Planctomycetota bacterium | reverse complement strand
TTGCTAACGACCGTGAACGTGCCTCACTTTGGTGGAAGCTCGGCGACGGGACGTTTGCGGGACTATTTGGACAACTCGGTCGATGCGGAGCACGCCAGCGAGGGTGGATACTCATCGGCAGCTGATTCGCGTCAAAGCCTCGAAACCCCGTTTGAATGGACATCGAAGAACGAAAGCCTCGAAGTCAAATTGAGACTACGTGTATTCGAAAGGAATACAACTTCGCTGTTCGGTGTGGGCCAGATCGATCGAATTCCAGCAAAAACGATACTGGCTGCGGCAAAAATTCAGGAGTCAGACGGCGAGGTCAGCGGTCGTGCTTCGGTATTGCCTGATGGCCGTCTCGGAAGGTTTGGTTGGCGAGCCAACAAGGCGAGTCTACGAGATTTTGTCGAGCAGGCCTGTGTCGCGGAAATGGGGCTCCAAACCAAGGATCTTCCTCAGCCGGTCGATCCAATGCGTCCGAGTTCCAGTCGACACTCCGGGGTCGATATTCGCGAAGGTGAGGTGGATAACCTCAGTGTATTCCTAAGCTCGTTACCCTCGCCAAGTACGCGGGCCATCGCGAGCGGTGGGAACGCTCAACGCGGGCAGCAGGTATTTGCTTCGGTGGGATGCGCGAAATGCCATACTCAGAATCTTGGTTCGGCTTCGAATATCTACAGTGACTTGTTGCTCCATGACATGGGTGGATCGCTTTATGACTTCGCTGCGGCCGAGCCGGAAATTGCCTCTCAACGAGTCACGGTCGAATCTGAGTCCGTTGGGTCGTATACGGACTCCTACTACGGCAGCCCTGTCACCTTAAACGATATCGTTCCCTTCGAGACATCGAACCGCGTGCCCCAAAACTTTGACTTTGAACGTCAGTCCCCTCGAACCTCGCCTGGCGAAGATGTGAAAGTCCTCAAAGAGGGCCAGCTACAAGAGAGAAGGTTTAGGGGGCCCACTGAGGTGAAAGTCTTGGTCACACGGCCCAAGCTGCAGGCCAAGCGGCGACTCAACCCAACAGCGGTAACGCAAGAATGGCGTACACCGCCACTTTGGGGTGTGGCTGATTCAGCACCCTATATGCACGATGGACGAGCGGAGACACTGCTTGAAGCGATTGCCATGCACGGCGGCGAGGGGCAGGCAAGCCGAGATCGCTTCATGCAGTTATCCATTGAAGATCGTATGGCTGTTCTGGCTTTCATGGAATCGATGGTGGCACCGCGACAGGATTTGGCGATGCGATAAACTGTCGAATCCTGAAGGATGATCGACAAAGAAGCCACCTCCGAAATTTCGCTCAACTCTCCGTTATCAGACTTGCCCGGTCTCACGCCGACCCGGGCAAGGCTGTTTTCGCGGTTGAAAATGCATCGCGTGCGTGATGTGGTGTTCTTCTTTCCTCGCTCTTATGAAATCCCGGCGCCGCTGATGGACGTGGATCAGATCCGTGAGGGCGAGCCAGCGTCTTTAGTTGGCGAAGTGACGGAGATTGAGTCCACTTCGCGGACTCCCGGAAAGAGCATCACCGGCATCCTGGTTGAGAACGAATCAGGTGCCGTTCGCCTGGTTTTTTTCAATCAAGCGTACCGAGCCACTCAGTATCCTCGCGGTAGCCGCGTGATGGTATCGGGCACGCCCAAGCTGTCCGGTTTTCGAATGGAGTTTGTTCATCCCAAGGTGACCGTCCTTGAGGAAGAGGACATCGCCCAGGCTCAGATCCTCCCGATCTATTCGCTGTCTGAAGGCATTAAGCAATGGGACCTGCGAGGACCCATTGCCGAAACGGTTGAGTTGATGGCCGATCGACTCACCGAAGCTCTGCCATCATCGATTAGGACGCAGGCACTTGTTGAACTTGAAGACAACATGCGGGACGACCAGACGGCTCTACCCGATATCGCCACTGCGATTAGGCACATTCATAACCCGCCTGATGAGGCGTCACTTGCTGCGGCCCGGTCGAGATTTGTCTTTCAAGAGTTGTTGGTCATGCAATTGGCTATGGCTTTGCGACGTCGCTCACTAACGGTTGATTTGCAGGCGCCGCCGATCGAAAGCACGGCGATGATTGACGCGCGAATCGTCAATCGTTTTCCTTTCTCGCTGACGGGAGATCAACGCTTGGTCATTGATGAGATTCGCCGTGATATGGCTTGCCAGTTTCCGATGAATCGAATGCTACAAGCGGATGTGGGAGCTGGTAAGACGGTCGTCGCCATCTACGCGATGCTTTCAACGGTTGCAGGTGGGCATCAAGCTGTATTAATGGCACCGACGGAAGTTCTGGCAAGGCAGCACCATCGCACGCTCACACGAATGATGGATGGTTCACAGGTGCGAATTGGATTGTTGACCGGTTCGATCAGTCGCCGTGAACGGGCTGAGTTGATCGTCGCTGTTGCTTCAGGCGATATTGACATGTTGATTGGTACTCAGGCACTCATCTATGGTGAAATCGAGTTCAAGTCGCTTGGGCTATGCGTCATCGATGAGCAGCACAAGTTTGGAGTCAATCAGCGGGTCAAGCTTCGCAGTGGAGGAATCGACCCGCACGTGTTGGTCATGTCGGCGACGCCCATTCCTCGATCAGTTGCTTTGACCATGTTCGGGGATGTTGAGCTTTCGACGATGAGAGAAAAGCCTCCAGGACGTGCTGGCGTAAAGACTTACTTGGGACGCGATGAGTGGCGAAACCGCTGGTGGGGGTTTGTGCGTGAACGACTTGATGAGGGCAGGCAAGCCTTCGTGGTGGCTCCTCGAGTCACGTCTGTGGAAAGTGATGAGGAGTCAAAGGAAAGCGTTGCGTCGGTTGAGGCAACCTATGAAGAGTTGGCTAAAGACCAACTGCGGGACTACCAGGTGGAGCTTCTGCACGGCCGAATGCCACCTGAGGAGAAGGAGTCGGTCATGCGACGATTCGCCAATGGTGACTTCCATGTGCTGGTTAGCACGACGGTTATCGAAGTGGGCATCGATATACCCAATGCGACGGTCATGACGATCCTGGGTGCACAGCGTTTTGGACTAGCCCAATTGCACCAACTTCGCGGTCGGATTGCCCGTGGTACCCACGCGGGGCATCTCTGTTTGTTCACCGATGGCGGCGCGGCGCCGGAAGAGTACGAACGTTTACAAGTGATGGAGCAAAGCGATGATGGTTTTGAGCTTGCCGAGGCAGACTTCCGCATGCGAGGGGCGGGAGATCTGCTGGGGCAAAGGCAAAGCGGCATGCCGCCGATGATGGTGGCAGATTTGCAACGAGATGAAGCCTGGTTATTGTCAGCCCGTCGAGTCGCTCAGGCCGTTGTCGAAGACGATCCCACGCTCGGAAGCCCAGAGCTCGACGAGTTGGGTAAACAGGTTCGCAGACGCTACGCCAAACGCCTCGAACTCGGCGACGCGGTTTGAGTGCCTGAGTCCTATCACCGCTTGCGTTTCGATAGCTGGCATGTCCCTATAGCGAAGAACACAATCAGAAATCCTGGTTCGGATGCCACATATGTCCCAAATGAGGTGGCTCGTACTCTCGACTCAGAGAGAAAAAGGTGACGGGGGTGTTTTCGGGTCTCTGTGCAAGGAGCAAATCAACGAAAGAGGGAGCTTTGTTTTAGGGAACGTCTGTCCTGAGGCAGCCATGGCAAGGGTTGAGTGCGAAAACTCCATGAACCAACGCCTACGGATTAGGGAATTTGTCTTGCCAAATCTGCCCCACTTGGTAGCTGCATTTAACCGTAATCAAGAAGTGGAAAACCTATGCGTTGAGCATACGTCAGAACATCTAAAGGACTAGCGGTGAGTTTCGCAGGCCGATTCACCAAAAAGGCTATTAGGGGGACAGGCTGTCCAGAGTGAGTCTCTACTCGGAGAGGTTTTCGGTTCTTTGCCTTGCAAAGAGTCCCGAATGCGAAGCACTTTTGACGGCTCTAAACGCTGCCAGAAGTGTTTTTCGGTCAATGGTGGCTAATCACTCCGAAAGTTCACAGCAGAAAGCGTCACGTTGATTTCAGTTCAGAGAGTAGTGCCTGTTCACTAGAGAGTTACTCGGCAAACACAGAATTGATGACTAGACGCCCCCCACTACAAAAACGAGAAACATGGATTCCATCACGTTAGATATCACCGGCTTCTACTACTCCAAAACGTTCACTGGAGAGCAACTTGCAATGGTAAAAGGCAAGACTGTCGAAGAGCTAACGTGGTTGGCTAGGGGCATGATTGGAGATGGCAAGCGTGGGAAGCTGACGGAAGTAGAATTCAAGCCTGGAATGGCGGACCCTTCAGACAGTTTTCTGCAAACCCTTACCGTCGACTTCAATAAGCGGGAGGGTGAAGACATAAAGGCTCCAAGGTCTCGTCAGATCAATTCGCCAAGTGGGAATCCGCCGCGCGGGGTCTACAGCTATAGCGATACGCTGACAAACGTAGTCAATGGAAATGGAATTTCATTTACACCCGTCTGGCAGTACTACGTCTTCAATAAGGATAAGCAGCTTCAAAGTGGTGCTCCAGCGAATGATCCGACAGCCCGAAAGATCGTTCCCGCGAATAAGAGTGCCGGACTTGAAATTGGCGATCGAGTGGTTTGGCGTCTCGTGTTGATAGGCGGTGTGTTTGAGAGAATTTCATGCGCACGACTGAAAGCTCCAGAGGTGGCGGAGAAAGCGCGGCAGCAGGGGGCGACTGCGATTCAGGCAATGTCGATGCTTAAGAGCGAGATCGATGGGTAGTTAGGGCGGCTCTATAAGGTCTTGCGGAGAAAAAAGGTGACGGGAGAAAAAAGGTGACGGGAGAAAAAAGGTGACGGGGG
>JBCCKZ010000497.1:0-4804 GCA_039027135.1 Planctomycetota bacterium | reverse complement strand
GCCTTTGTCTCCAGCACTTGCGAGGCTCACCCACGAATTAAAGGAATTCACGGAGTGGGTTGAGGCGTCCGATCGCGAATTGCTCGATGATCGATTAGAGTCAGAGTGATCGGGCTGTTGTGTTGGCTTCTACGCATGTCAGATGTCAGGAGAGCATGTCGGTATCCTTAGCCTTGCTCCGCAGACGGCCCAGCGAACCTATTTGCAGTTCTCCTATCCGACGCACGGCTCAGCAAGCCAAGTCGACTTGGGTAAACAGCGGTGCTCGCCGATGAGCATGAGTTTAAGCTCGCAGCCACTGCATCTGAAAATGGGTGAGCTGCAAGTTTGACAATGTGTCTACGCCACTTGTTCCAGGTCAACGCACTTGAGATCCAGCTCAGGACAATCGGTGAGCTGGCCTTCGCAAACCGCGACAGATGCGATGAAGCCAGGCCTTGGGTGAAACACTTCGAATCGCCACTGCTTATCTGATTTCAATTCATCCGAGAGCATTTGGATTCTTGGTTGATCTGAGTGAATGTCCTCAAATGCAAAGTCTGCTAGCGGTGTTGAAAGCCCGGTTCCGATGGCCTTGATGAAGGATTCTTTGAGAGTCCAAATGCGAAGGAATGTCTCACGGATAGCAATCTGGTTGGGTTGTCGCCTTAGGTAGTCCACTTCGGGCTGGGCAAAGTATCGCTCGGCGAGGTCGGGTGTCGTCTCGCGTGCCAAAGATTCCACATCCACGCCCATGTGAGCGTTCGGCGAAGTGTCTCCACAAGCCATTCCACAGATCACCAAGCCGCGCGTATGGGCGATGTTGAAAGGTCTTCTAGCGATGCTAGGAGATCGGACGATCGGCTTTCCGTGTGGCAATGCTTCGAGTTCGATTGTCCGAGGATCAATCGCTTTCTCTACGGCCAACATCTTTCGGGCAATGGAGCGTCCAACAGCATGTTGGTCTCGAGCCTCGGCATGCCGATATCGTTCGACTTGAGACATCTCATCCGCGCTGAGTAGCGAAGTCCATCGCTCCCATTCTTTCAAAGGCCGCTCAGGCTTTGACGGCGTGTGCCATAGTTTAATCCGCATGATCGGTAAGTTTGGATCGATCGGAACGCTTTTGCAAGCTTTCTCATCGTGGATCGAGCAGTTGAATTGTCGTTGTCGGGAACGTTTTAAAGTTCGGCGTTATCTTCGGAGTCGACGATTTCACGTTAGCCAAGTTCGTCCATGAGGATTCATTACAAATGATTCAGAATGCACAATGGATGATGTTCGCTGGCTTCTTGCTTCTCGGCTGGGTTCTCGCGAGACGCCAGGTTAAATTTCGAAAACGCGTCAACCGTGAGGCTCGAATAGCAAACCGCGAGCTCGAAAAGATTCGCAATCACAAAGAGCCCGCCGTACCGCTTTCCGATGCACCTGTCGAGACACAGCGCTGGCAGGCAGCGATGTTTGATCTGCAACGAGAGCTCAAGGCTGAGCTAGACACTCGAATCGTAGTTGTTCAAACGCTCGTCAAGCAGCTCGACGAGCGCATTGAACGCATGGAAAAAATGCGTTAGAGCCGTACAGAGTTCGTCGCGGAAGTTGGTTGTCATACGGAGCATGACCAACTTTGAACTGCTCTATCGTTTCACGCGAGCGTTGCCAGACCAGATGCTCCAAACCTGATCCTCGTCCGCGGGTTGGCCGTAGTCGGTGTACATGGTTGCGGCGAGGGCGCCGGTTGCCCAACCAAACTGGGTCGCTTTCTCAGCATCCCAACCGTTGAGCACGCCATAAAGCAATCCGCCAACGAAGCCATCACCGCCACCGATACGATCGATCACGCCGATCTCGCGGGGCTCGACTACCGTGAAGTCGTCACCGTGGGAAACGACCGCGCCCCAGTGGTGCAGGTTGGCGCTCTCGACTTCACGAAGCGTTGTCGCGAACAAGCTCGCATCACCGAACTTGGCTTTGACACGACCGATCATTTGTTTGAAGCCTTCGATCTTTTCAGAGATGCCTTTGCCGCCGGCTTCGGGACCTTCGATGCCCAGGCAAAGCTGGAAGTCTTCTTCATTGCCAATCAGGATGTCTGACAAGCTCGCAATCTCAGTGAATGCCTCATGGAGCTCTTGATCGCGCCCCTTCCAGAATGATGCGCGGTGATTGAGGTCAAACGAGATTCTCGCCCCGTGTTTCTTGGCGACGCGAGCCACCTGAAGACAAAACTCACTGGTTTCTTCTGACAACGCTCCGATCAAACCTGATAGGTGGACGATCTTGGCTCCTTCGTCACCGAAGATACGTTCGAGATCAAAGTCCTTCACGTTCAGGTGTCGCCCGACTTCACCGGCGCGGTCGTTTTGAACTCGAGGTCCGCGTGGTCCCCAGCCGCTACCAGCCATGTTGATTTGGTGCCGGACACCCCACGGGTTGTCTTGGACAATTTCTGGACCCTCATAGTCCATGTGTCGTCGTGCGAGGTCATCTTTGATGAAACGTGCAACCGGACTGTCTTTGACAAACGCCGTGAGAATCTTGACAGGTAGGCCCAGGAAAGATGAGACGCTGCCGACGTTTGATTCGGCACTGGTGCCGGTCATCTTGAAGGTGTCGCTGCAATGGAAGGGTTGATGATCCACGGGGGTCAGACGTACGCCCATCGAAGTGGGGATGATCATGGCGTATTTAGCGTCTTGTCGAAGTTCAAGCATGTTTTTGGTTGGAACTTGGTAAGAATGAAATTGAGGTGAGGCGGTGGTTGCTCCGGTGCGTCAGCTAGATCGTTACCGCAGCGAACCCACCATCGATAGCAATATTTTGTCCGGTTACAAACGATGACGCGTGCTGCGATGCCAGCCATACCGTGGCGCCGGCTAATTCGTCGGGTTTACCAAAGCGAGCCATTGGCGTGTGTCCGATGATTTGGCCTCCCCGTTCGGTGTACGAGCCGTCGTCATTGAACAAAAGCTTGCGGTTTTGCTCAGCAGGAAAGAACCCGGGACTGATCGCGTTGACTCGAATACCGGATGTCGCCCATTCTCGAGCCAGCCACATGGTCAGGTTGATGACGGCAGCTTTGGCAGCCGAATAGGCAACCACTCGAGAGAGAGGAATCATACCGCTCATCGATGCAATGTTGATCACCGAGCTTTGGATGGACTCATCGGATTCGGCCAGCTTGAGCATGTCGGGTGCGAAGACCTGGGTTGGTAGCAATGCACCACCAACCAGGTTCAAATCAAACACATCACGCCAAGCATCAAGTGGCAATTTGCAAACGTTTCCGCCCGGGGGAATGGTCGCGTCCGGTCGATTCCCGCCCGCTGCATTGACGAGGATCGTGGTCGGCGTTCCGCCCCAAGCTGCAATGGCCGCGCGAGTCTGGTCGAGGGATTCCCCATCGAGTCCGTCGGCCGCGAAAAATTTCGCTTCGCCTCCAGCCTCGATAATGCGGGCGGCGCGAGCATCGCCCCGTTCTGCATTGCGGCCAACAACGGCGACTTTGGCGCCGTGGCTTCCAAGTGCCTCGGCCATGAGGCCGCCTAATTCTCCAGTGCCGCCAATTACCGTGGCCACCCGGCCTGAGAGATCAAAAAGTTTGCTATTCATCCCCGAAAGCTTAACTCATCGAAGACCGCATTCCGATAGGTGGTCTGCCTGTTGTGGTCCACAGAATGACGCTTCTGAAATTGAGCCGAGCGCTGGAACGTAACGACATATCGTTTAGCGTCGCAGCTGATCTTCATTAGCCGGCCGATCGTCCTCGAAAGAACAAATGGTTGTGCGCCAATTGAAAAGAGATTTTCGCCCGATCCGACCAATCAACGATTCCGCGGCGTCTAGTCGTTTCCCTGTTCGTTCGTCAGCCGAATCAAAAGTTAGCCGGGTGGCCAGGTCAATTTTCGACCACCGAGAACATGAAAATGCAGGTGCGGAACTTCTTGTCCGCCATCATCACCCGTATTCGCGATCAAACGGTATCCACCATCGAGACCGCACTGCTCGGCAACCAGCGAGGCAACCACCATGCATCTTCCGAGCACTTCCTCATCTTCTTTTTCGGCATCCGCCAGAGAAACTATTTCCTTCTTGGGAATGACTAAGAAGTGCGTTGGCGCTTGAGGGTTGATGTCCCTGAAGGCAAGAACTAGTTCGTCTTCGTAAAGGATCTCCGCTGGGATCTCCTTGGCGATGATCTTGCTGAAGATGCTGGGCATGGGGGCTAACTCTTTAGGTGCTACTTGCCTTCCCTCGGGGGAGGTCGGGCGTCTCAACGTCCGGGTGGGGTATTGGATGTGTGAAGGAGAATTAGTTTCCAACTCCGAGCTCAATGCTCAACTGCCGCAGGGAGGCTGCGGGTAAATCCTCTTGGAAGAGTAATTCGGCTCTCCGTGCCCAAAACACTGTGTGGATCGCCTCGGGGAAGCGACCTACTCTTGAATTCAAATCGAAATTAGGTGGCTGTTGGATTTAGCAATCGACTTATCGTCTTATGACGCGACGGCTTGGCGCTTCTTTGGTTTGAAGATTTCAGTAGCCGTTCCAAAGTGCACTTCGCCAGCGTTCATTAGCGTTTCGCTCAGTGTGGGGTGTGGGTGGATCGAGTCGGTCACATCGTGGACCTCGCATCCCATTTCGATCGCTAACACCGCCTCGGCGATGAGTTCGCCGGCACCCGATCCAACGATGCCACAACCAACGACACGGTGTGTTTCGGGATCCACAAGCCACTTGGTGTGCCCGTTGGTGATGCCCAGGGCCTGGGCACGGCCGCTGGCTGCCCAGGGATAGGTTTCGACGTCCAGCTTTCGACCGGCGGCTTTGG
>JBCCKZ010000496.1:0-4806 GCA_039027135.1 Planctomycetota bacterium | reverse complement strand
TCATCATTGTTGTCACCCCAAAGTGACCCGAACAGTTGACGCTGCCCGGTCAACGCTTCAACGCCATCGGGCTGTTCATAGGTTGGTGTATCGATCAACGCCTCCACCGGGATCGTTTGGCCCGTTAAGGACAACGAGTCACTTTCGATGAACGTAAGGGCAAGTTCTTCAGGAAGATTTGAAACGACTCGCCCGGAGCTGTTGGGGGCTGGTTCAGAAACGAGGAAGGGAGCGATCGATCAGCCAGTATCTCGTGCGGCTTCTTCTAGAACGGGCTCGGGACTAACCGCGATATGTTTGTTGATCGCTCCGCCTTGGCCTTTGCTATCGCTTGGTCTACTAAAACTGCTCAAGAATAGCTTGGCCATTGACGTGCTAGTTGACTTGGAACGACCCTCCAGATTCGCTGGCTTTTGTCCAAGATCACGCGATGCCCCGCGCTCATTAGCTTGCAATGGCAACGCCAAAAAGGTCAGCAATACCGCTGGAACGATCGATAGGTTCTTACGATGCGAATCATCTTTTCGTATCAACATGACCCGATCCCGCGATAGTCAGCCTCAAATCCATACCGGCGCACGCCAAACCGGCATAACCACACCGGTGGTATCGGCTACGCTGCCCATCAAGTTGAATATCTAGAGCGTGATATTCCTCATACCGAAGTTTCGTCGTCACGTAACTTCCGAACCATGGCGAGAATCTTCGGGGTCACGGTTCGCCAATGGTCGCGATCAAATTGCATTGCATATCTTCCACAGACATGACACACAAAGCGGATCTCGCCCACAAGGCGTTAATGTGTATGGATTGGGGAGGTTCTGCGGCCTGGGTGCGGGTGATGCCAGTTTGGTCCCGGAGGGTCGTTCTCGCGACAATCTGAATAAACAACCATGAAATTTGGATTGTTTGGGGAAAACCGCTTCTTCATAGCGGCATGACAGCATTTCGTTGGGCCCGAATCGGTCGAAAACGCCCGCGAAACAGTAGGAAACGCAAAACCGACAGCTAGACTGCGAGGCTAGTTCAAGCCCTTCCTACTGCCGAGTGTCACATGCGGATTCGCAATGCGAAGCATCGCCTGCTGAAGACGATTCGAGCCATGAAAAGCTTGCGGCGACGGTGGTTGCGACGTGCCATCACGGATCAGAGGCAAAGAGTCGAACCTATTTTGTTTCGCAGGTTGGAGACTCGTCGAGTTCTGTCGGCCGATTTTGCATTTAGTGAAGGCGTCTTGGAGATCATCTTTGACTCCTCAGATAACGCCGAGGATGTTCAGTTAAGGATCGATCCCAGTGACACTAGTCGGTTTGAGGTCTCGGGGACGGACGTTCTCGCCGACCCGATCAATGATGAACTGCTCCTCGCCGACCTAAACCAAATCATCATTCAGCATGATGGTGCCTCGAATGTTGCCTACGGTCGATTCTCGTGGGAGGGTGATTTTGGAGCGGCAGCAAATCTCCAACGCGTAGACATCGGTGCTTCCGATGCGCCGCTTACCGGTATCGAATTCGCGTCGGATCTCGAATTTGACTCAGCGAACGCACCTGTGGTTTTCGGAAGAGAGCTTGCCTTCAACCTTCCTGATACGGCGAACGTCGTAACAATTGAGGATGTCGAACCCAACGGTCGAGAAGGTGATATGAGGCTTTTGGGAGCTTTCGATGATACACGCTTCGGCGTGCCCTCGAGTTTCATCGCGATAGCTGGAGGAAATAGCGAAGACGAGATAAGCATTACTTCGGTCGATCAAAACTTTCGCGCGTCATTGACGATCGACGGCGGTAATGGAAACGACTTAGTCAACGTTGCCGCAGACCTCGATCTTGGATCCACCATTTCCGAGGGCGAGCTACGTTTGGTTGCCGAAGAGCTTGTCATTTCGAACTCGATCATTGCCGACGGAGATGTCGTTCTATTTGCAGGCGAACTGACTTCCTCTGGGGCGACAACCGGAACCGTTACGCTTGATGCTTCGATCACATCTAGAACAGGTTCCATTTCGATACAGGCATCTGAGAGCATTCTGCAGAATGCTGGAGGAGATTTAGAAACCGAGGCAAGCGAAGAAACGATTTACGTTCATGCAGTCTACGGTTCGATCACGATGAGTTTGGATGCGACGGATCCGATGAATGTCGATCACGCAACTTCGGTATCGAATGATGGAGACATCCTTTATCAAGCCGGCGAAGATATAGCCATCGATGTGATTGATGCTGGCAACGGCGACGTGGGCGTGGAGGCTGGGGGATCGGTCTTCGATGCTCAAGACGACTTGATAGGAATCACACCACTTGGATTTACGAATGCGAATCCAGTGAGACTAGAAAATATATTGGCTGCGAGAGCTGTAGTGGTGGCCGGTGATTCGGTTGGGGAAGGAGTTTCGGATGGTGAGAGTGATCCGTTAGACCTTCGACTTGTGAATACGTCGAATGGTCCATCCAGCCCTGAGGTGGGTGTGCTCGCTGCTGAATCGGGCGAGAACCTCTATCTGCTGGCGACGGGGGATGTTGTCATTGGTGATGTAACCGTTGAAGTCAGAGACCTTGGCGTCGCGGCAGCGACACAAGCGGTTGTTTCATTGACTCGGTTGGGCGTCACATCTGGCGGCGCCACAACTTCCAACGGAGGTCACTCAAAGGTCGAGATAATCGGTGGTGACTTGATGGTGGATGCGGAGGTCAGCGTGAATGGTGATTTGCTTTTGGCTGCTGGTGGGGTGGATAGTGATGTCACCGTCAACGCTTCAGCTACATCAACCAACGGCTCAATCACGATCCTTGCGCAGGATTCGGTTGAGCAATCCGCTGACGGGGATCTCGAGACGCAAGCTGGCGGCGAAACAATCTATGTTCGCGCCGTTGATGGCTCGATCACAATGGATGCGAATGCCAGCAGCACGACCACTGATGGCAATGTCTTCTACCGAGCTGAATCCGCGGGCCAGGATATCACCATTGGACAGATCGATGCTGGTGCCGGAGATGTGGCTGTCCAAGCGGGACAATCAATCATCGACGCTCAGGATGACACGGTCGGTTTCAATACTGGCGGCTTTGCCACGTTCACTGATCGTACTTCCAACATCATTGCCGACGAAGCCAGCTTGATAGCGGGTACAGGATCGATCGGAGTGGCCGGTAACCCGATGGATCTGACAGTCAACACGTTGGCGGCCTCCGCCGGCGTGGATGCCTATCTCTTTGAGACTGATGGCTTGGAGATCGGCAGCGTTGAAGAGATCGTAGTCGAAAGGACTTACTTGAGTTCTTCGGTGGCTTCGGTGAGCTCTGGAGCCTTGGCCGGTATGACAGCCACCACGGGACACGCGAAGGTTGAAACGATCGATGGCGATTTGGCCGTCAACGATCCCATTCAAGCAGGGCTGGACATCGTATTGGCTGCTGGTGGCTCTGATAGCGATGCGAACATTGATTCTTCAGTGACTTCGGCGAGTGGTTCGATCACTGTCTTAGCTCAAGATGTGGTAGTGCAATCCGCTGACGGGGATCTCGAGACTTCGACTAGTGGCGAAACAATCTATGTTCGCGCCGTTGATGGCTCAATCACGATGGACGCTGATGCGAGCAGCACGACCACTGATGGCAATGTCTTCTACCGAGCTGATTCTGCGGGCCAGGATATCACGATTGGACAGCTGAATGCTGGTGCCGGAGATGTAGCGGTTCAAGCAGCTCGTTCGATCATCGATGCTCAGGATGCCACGGTAGGTTTCAATGCCGATGGCTTCGCAACCTTTAGCGATCGTTTTGTGAACATCATTGCCGGCGAATCTAGCTTGATAGCGGGTACAGGCTCAATCGGTGTTGCTGGTAGCCCTCTGGATCTATCGGTCACCACACTGGCTGCATCTGCCGGTGTAGATGTCTATCTCTTCGAGACTGATGGATTGGAGATCGGTAGCGTTGGTGAGATCACGGTGGAGCAGGCCCATCTGAGTTCGTCATTGGCTTCGGTGAGTGCCGGGGCATTAGTTGGGGCTACGGCAACCGCCGGACACGCGAAGATTGAAACGATTGATGGTGATTTGGTCATCAACGATCCTGTCCAAGCTGGTTTGGATGTTGTGTTGGCCGCTGCAAGCGATGTGAAGATTAATGACTCAGTGATTTCCACCAACGGTTCAATCACAGTCTTGGCTCAGGATTCTGTTCTTCAGACTGCTGGCGGAGATCTTGAGACTTCGGCCGGTGGCGAAACGATCTATGTTCGCGCTGTTGATGGCTCGATTGGGATGGACTCGCTAGCTAGCAGTACAACGAACGGTGGGAACATCTACTACGAAGCAGATTCGGGAGGACAGGACGTCACGATCGGTCTGCTCGGCGCGGGTTCAGGAGATGTGGTTATTCGAGCGGGGCAGTCAATCATTGATGCTCAAGATGACATGATTGGTTCCAACTCGAACGGCTTCGCAACCTTTAGTGAGCGCTTTGTAAACATCATTGCTGACGAAGCCAGCTTGATAGCGGGTACAGGATCGATCGGAGTGGCTGGCGACCCTCTAGATCTGACAGTCAACACGTTGGCGACCTCCGCCGGCGTGGATGCCTATCTTTTCGAGACTGATGGCTTAGCGATTGGTAGCGTCGGTGAGATCACGGTGGAGCAAGCCTATTTGAGTTCCTCGGTGGCTTCGGTGAGTGCTGGAGCATTAGCGGGCATTGCCGCAACCACTGGTCACGCCAAGATCGAGACGATTGCAGGTGGTTTGGTCGTCAACAATCCAGTTCAATCAGGACTCGATGCGGCTTTGGCTGCTGGTGGGGTGGATAG
>JBCCKZ010000495.1:0-4831 GCA_039027135.1 Planctomycetota bacterium | reverse complement strand
TCGGGGCAAGGTGACGGAGAGCTTGCTCAACCAGGTGCGCGTACAGACACTACTAGGGCTGACCGAGACGAGACGACAGCTCATCCAGTTAATGAGCCTGAAGGCGGAAAGAAGAAGAAAAGCCTCGCGTTGTGGATTGCAGCCGGAAGCTTTGCGGCGATCGCAGCTTCGCTTTTATTTGGCGGAGTCGCGTATTGGATGATGACCAAACCCGCAAAATGGCCTAGTTTTGAGGCCGAACTAAGCACGATTCAGACCTATGTCGACAAAGCGAATACGTCGCTCGCTAAGCTTGAACGAATCGGCGAAGGTTCGGGTTTCAGTCCTGATGAAATACGCAAAGTCGATGCCGAAACACTTGAGAAGCAATGGTCGCTCTATTCATCCACGGTTGAAAAGAAGATTGAAGCCCAATCCAAGGACATTGAGGACTCAGTCTCCACCGGCCTGTCTTTGTTAGATGACTTCAAGGTAGCGTTCGAAATACGCTCCGCAGAACATGTCGAGCTGGGTGGATCGCCATTCGAAGAAAAACTGCTTGCTGAGAAACAAACGAGTGTTCAACAAACAGAACAGTTGAATGAAATTGAAGAGCAGATCGACGACGTTTTAAGAAAAGTCACAATCGCGATCGACGGATTTGCAGACGAGATCGAATCGCAAATTGACCTTCTCAGAACCCTCGAAAAGAACTGGGTTAGCACCACCCCTTACCAACCTAGTCGCGATGAGATTTCAAAAGCAACTGAGATCCTCTCCAATGCCGACGAACGTGGACTCAGGCTTGCGATGGCTCATAGCCTTCTGGCTCAGCAAGTTATTCCCTCAGATCAGCCGAATCGGCATCTGTCGATGACGATCGAATTGCTCGAGCAAGAACCAGACTCACTATCTACGAAAGAGGCGAAAAACGCACTCTTCCGCCTTTGTTGCCGTTTGCTTCCGAGCAATCCTTCTCAGCAGAAGCTTATCGACTGCATTGACAAACACAAACTGTATCAACAGATGCCTGTTGGAGTGCTCTTAGAATCGATTGAAGAATCGCCCAAGCTCTGGGTTGACCGAAGTTTGATAACGCCAACTGCTAAGGCGTGTCGAACCAGCGAACATCGACTTCAGCTATTTGATGTCCAGGCAAACATTCGAGATAGCGTTTGGCTTGATCCTTTGTCGGCTGAACTGCGAGGAGACAGCTTATTGTCTCAGAATGCCGAGAAAGTCACTGATATTATCCTGGAGTCGGGTTGGTCCGAACTCTATTGGTACCCAATCGAGCGTCTTGTCGAAGGGAAGCTCCGTTTTGAAGATGCGTCCCAGGATCTTCTGTCTCATCTCACGGAGAATTACCCTGGCGAATCGATTTTGGTGTCTGACGCATTAATCAGGGATGGAACTGTTGCCCAATTTGATTGGGCAATGCGTACCATCACCTCGTTGGGTCAACGATCGCGTCTGGGGGAGTTGCTGGATTCTCCTGTAAAACGATCTCGAGCCTTCAATTTTTTGACGTCTTCGGGCGATTTTAAGGATATCAAGGCCGCACAAGACCTGGTCATTGCAGATTACAAAGGCGCTGCCGACTTGGACTACGGCGGGATCGTTTACGAGAATCTTAGTAACGTGATCAAGCAGGCCGAAAACTCGTTTTATCGGCAAATGTTAGTAGCCAGTTGGAAGAGCACCGACCCGAAGGCACAGCGTTGGGTGGTCGAAAACATCCTTCCAGAAAGTGTCCAAAAAACTCTTCGTGAGCTTGACCGATCGACGCAGGCAATGGCGAGTGCCGGCAACTCCATGCGCGCAGTATTCAACGAAGGTAATCGAAGAAAAAAACCTAAAGCCATGTCACCTTATCGTGGAATCGAAATGGTTTACTTCGACGTTCGTTCAAAATCCAGCTTTCCGCAAGGGGACATTGAAAGCACATTGGATCGAGACAAGATTGGTGAACTTGACCCTAGTACGATTAACTGGCTGTCGCCTGAGATCGATCTGTTTCTGGAACGACAGGGTACCGCCCTTAGAGAGAACCAGTCCGCAAGTGCGGGTTACCGTTTGTACCCAGGGCTAGACGGTGTTGTTGCCGAGGCTTTTGCTTATTTAGCGGCTTCCTCTGAGTTTCTCGAGAGTCATCGACGACTCGTGGGCACGTGCGCCTCTCTTAAAGGTCAGGTAAGCGGATATCGGCTATATTTAAAAAAGGATTCGTATGCCGCGCTCACAAGGAGCTTGATCCTGCATGATGAGGCTTGGAGTCAAGCTGAATCTCTCCGTGGTTTTCTTTCGTATTTTCAGTAGTCAGACTTTTCTTGGATTAATCTCTTGGTAGATCCATCGATAGCAAAGGAAAACTGGGTTGGTGTAGAACTTTGCGCTGGCCGATATCGTGTAACGGAGCAGCTGGGTTCAGGAGGTATGGCTTTTGTGTACCGCGCACATGATGGAAGGCTCGAAAGCGATGTTGTTCTAAAGGTGCCTCGTCGCGCCATGTTAACGGACCCTGCATTTGTCGAGAGATTTCGTGCCGAGATTCGGTCCTTGGTCAAACTGCGGCATCCACATGTCGTGAGTGTTCTCGACGTGGATGAACATGAGGGCATTCCTTTTGCGGTTATGCAGCTTCTCTCTGGAGGAACCCTCCTTGACCGTTTTGGAAAGGCGAGCGTGCCTGAGATTCTTCGGGGTCTCAACCAATGGTTGCCCGAAATCGCCAAGGCAATTGACTTCTTGCACAAACAGGGATTTATCCATCGGGACATCAAGCCTGAAAACATCCTGTTCGACGAACATTCACACGCGTTCCTTAGCGATTTTGGGGTTGTCAAAACGGTTCTCGCTGAGCAACAAGGCGAAGGCCGGGCGCTAACGCAAAATGGAATCCTTGGAACGCCCGAGTACATGGCGCCCGAAATGATCTTGGGTCAGGACTTTGACGGAGCTGTGGATCAGTATGCCCTTGGAGTTACTGTGTACGAGCTTCTTGCAAAACGTCGACCGTTTGAGGCTGAGACTGGAACTGCCGTCTTGGTGGCTCACACAAGAGATGAGCCGCCACCGCTCGACACAATAATCGACGGTCTCCCGCCTGATTTCATTTCCACATTGCATCGTGCGATGGCGAAGAATCCAACAGATCGTTTTGTGGATTGCGAGTCATTTTGTCGAGAGATGATTCAGCGGTTGAAGCCAGTCGAGCATGAATCGCGGGACACACGGCACGTGACACGTAGGTCAGAAACGACGTTTGATAAAGATCACCGAGGGCACGATGGCGATAACGAAACCAGCGCGTCTAGTGAGCAAAACCTCAATTCATCCAAACAGGCACGCCTACGATTTGTTATCGCTGCGGTCGTAGCGGCTTTGGTCTTTCCACTCTGGGTTACTATTGGAAGCTGTGTCGCAATCGTTTGGACACGACACTCACAGCTTCTTCCAGATTTTCTAAGCAAGTACTTGGACGCCTTGGCTACACCGCCAGCTGCATTATCAGGAATGCTGACTAGACTCGGTGCGAAAGATCGCAATATCCAATGGGGTATCCTTTTTGTCGCAACCGTGGCGGTCGCGAAGCTATTGGCAGATTGGGTTGGTTTGGCAAGCTGGTTGAGGTGGTAGATCGAGAGCAGGCGACTGTTGCGAAGGACAGCGTGACGGAACAATTAGCAATCTCAATCTAGTAGTGCGTAGGGACGCTCAGACGTGAATAAGTCGCACATGTGCTTGATGCCCCTCAGCTTTCGACCTTTTCAATGCCTAGTTCGTTAGCCAGTCTCGGATTTTCTTGGCGTTCTCAATCGTTTCGACTGCTGTATTTGCATTGTCTAGAAAATCAAAAAAACTTTGAATGCCAGACGGACCTTTAGGAGCAAATGCAATCGCTACGTCCTTTAGATCATTGGTAAGTTGTCGATCAAGTCTTGCATACGTGGACTGGAGTCTCTGGTTCCATCGTCCTTCTTCTTCTGCAGCATTACTCGCTGAGACTTCCAAAGCCTTTACACTCACATAATACTCGACCATTTCGTTGTAAATACGACGATGTACTGGCTCAACTACCGGATCGGCTCGGTCAAATTGATAACCATTTCTCGTCATGTAGGCAATCAGCTGCTCAATGCGATTTCCCTCAAAACGCTCACTCACAGCGACATCGCTCAGACGTTCTGCTTGTAGAAAAAGATAAAGGCTTGATTGCAAACCTTCGGCAAAGTTAAGAGCGTGCATAAACTGGTGATTTCGGATCGCAACATTCTTTTCAGTTTTACAATAAACACTGAAATCTTCGTCAAGTTCCTTATTCAATGCATCTATGGTTTCCATTAGGTAATTCTGGGTCTCTGGTGAAATCGCTCCTTCTTGCTTAATCTCAGTGATGGCTAGGTCGCGCCCCGCTGTCACTGCTTCGCGATGTTTTTTGTAGATTGGATCGCTAGCAATGATGGTTGGCCACCGAAGCGGAAGTGCAGAATTCTCTGAATTCTCCATCACATACTTCTGCTTGCCTCCGACTTCTCCGACACGAAAACGCAGTCGCGACATATCTTCAGGTCGTAATAGCTGTCGCCCCCCTACCTCTTGCGTAACAATCCGCCGATACTCGGTCAACTGAGTGATACGATTACGAAGTAATTGGATGGCTTCTTCTCGTCGTTCGCGATCAGCCGTGGTAACGGGAACACTGTCGTTCAACGCATCAAGATCCTTCTTCGCGTCAGCGAGTTCGCTTTCCACACGATCGATTGTCAGCTCATGATCCAACGCGATTGAACCAAGAGCCGCTAGGAACCAATTGAGTGCGTTCCCGTTACGAATCTGTATACGAGTGTCT
>JBCCKZ010000494.1:0-4832 GCA_039027135.1 Planctomycetota bacterium | reverse complement strand
TTGGAATCGTACCTTCGTTTCTTGGTGCTCGGCGAAGCTTGATACCGGCCGGCCCGTGCGGCATTCGAATGCGCTAGTGGCAGGAAGAACTCAGCCCGAGACCTTGTCGAGTGTTTGAGAACAGAACGTGCGGTTGTTGCCTCGAATGTCAGCAACTGGCTTAAAGGCGTCCACCGCAAGCAAGCTACCCATCCGACTGCCGACGTGAACGAACTCTAGGTTGCCACCCAGCGGATATTCATCTTCTTCATGCGGGATGTCAGCGTGCTGGCTTTTATTCCGAGCAACTCGGCTGCGCCGCCAGAACCGGATACTTTGCCATGGGTACGCGAAAGCGCGTTGAGGATGTTTTGGCGTTCGAGTTGACGCAGCTGGGACTCCGTAAGTACTTCGCCGGATGCATCCTCAGTTTCTTCTTTTGCTGTATTGTCGGGTGCCGAGCTATTGCTTGGCAGTTGAATCTGAAGCTGTGGCCCTCGGGCCGTAATTGTTGATCGCTCGATCAGGTTTTGAAGTTCCCGGATGTTTCCGGGCCAATCATATTTCTTTAGCGATTCAGCGACCTTCTTGGTTAATCGTATTCTTGGCCTGCCCATACGTTGGCAACTTGCGTCGAGAAAGTGCGCCGCCAGAGCGGGAATGTCCTGCTTCCGCTGCCGCAGTGGAGCAACGTCGATTGGAAAAACGTTCAGCCGGTAATACAAATCTTCGCGAAAGCGACCTGCCTGACTCTCTTTGAGCAGGTCGCGGTTGGTTGCCGCAACGATGCGTACATCGACTTTACGAGTTTGTTCCTCGCCGACGCGTTCGAAAGTTCCTTCTTGCAGGACTCGCAGAAGTTTGCTCTGCAGCCCAAGCGGTATTTCGCCAACCTCGTCAAGAAACAAAGTGCCACCATCTGCCGCCTCAAAGCGACCTGCCCGATTCCGCAGCGCTCCGGTAAAGGCTCCTTCGGCGTGCCCGAAGAATTCACTTTCAAACAGTTCATGAGGGATCGCGGCGCAGTTGACTTTGACCATCGGACCATTGGCTCTTTCGCTGCGCCGATGAATCTCTCGCGCGACAAGCTCTTTGCCGGTGCCCGACTCTCCGGTGATCATCACATTGGCATTCGTTCCAGCCACCACCTTAATTTGCTCGGTCGTGCTTCGAATCGCTGGACTGCTACCGATGATCTCGCCAAAAGCTCCTTCCGCCGCAACCTCCTTTCTCAAGTACTCATTCTCGATTTCGAGACTACGCTTGAGTCGATCGATCTGCTCAAAAGCACGAGCATTGACGATCGCTGCTGCTGCATGATCTGCCAACATTCTGTGCCAGATCAACTCATCCACATGAACTGGCGTCCGCATAAAGACAGCGAAGACACCGATAACCTCACCGCGAAAAACGAGAGGCTGAGCCGCGACGCCACGAATCGACTCACGTGCTGCCCATTTTGGATCTGCAATCCACTTCTTGTCCTTAAGGGTGTCCCACACAACGATTGCGGCACCTGTCTCCGCAACCGTTCCTACCTTGCGCTCACCAATCGGGAAGCGGCTGAAACGCCCATCTAGTCGGCTCCAGTTGGCATTCGGATCTACAATCGACTGTCCCGCACTGGCAAGCAACTGCAGAAAGTCAGACGAGGATTCGTTGCTCACTGATTCGACATTGTCCGACTCGGATTCAATGAGCCAGATTCGGCTAAGCGCGATGTGCTCCATGCTCGCAACACGGGTGACGATTAACTGCAGCACGCCTTGCAGCGAACGTTCTGCCGCGACCTCCAACAGCAACTGTTTGAAGGCGTCGGTGTCGATTGTTTTCTTCTCCGTTTGCATGCTCTGATTTTACGATATTTCGCGAATCAATGGCGACATATCGCGAATTCGCGAAATTCAGAAAATACAGAGCAATCCATTGATTAGCCGTAAGTCGTTTGGCCATAGACACCTGTGGCAAATCTAATGATTTGGCATTCGTGTTGCTCTAAGAGGCCATCGCAAGACCGAGAGTTTCGGTCCAAAAAAAGAAACCAAGGAGCTAAAGATGACCCGAATACAACCCTTGCAACCAACTCAGGCCGATGAGAAGACACAAGAGATGCTGGACGGAGTTCAGCGTGGGCTGGGCATGGTTCCCAACATGTTCAAAACCCTCGCCCACTCCTCGGCAGCGCTGTCAGGATACCTCAACTTCAACCAAGCGCTCGGCGGAGCACTAACGCCAGCGCTGCGAGAGCAAATAGCACTTACCGTGGCTGGCAACAATGGCTGCGACTACTGCGCATCAGCACACACTTTGTTAGGCAGCCATGCCGGAATCGCTGATGCAGAACTTACGGCCAATCTTGCTGGCCAGTCTCACGATGAACGAACGCAGGCGGCACTGAGCTTTGCTCGGGCAATCGTCCAACATCAGGGACGCGTCGCAGATGAAGAGATTGATCAGGTCAGGGCAGCTGGATTCGCCGACTCTGAAATCGTCGAGATCGTATCCGTCGTCGCGCTGAATGTATTTACCAACTATTTCAATCTCGTTGCAGGCACGGAGATTGACTTCCCTGTGGTCGAGACCGCACCAGCAACTGCTTCTTAGTTTCATTTCATTCCCGACCAACTTTCACAACTAAGAGCCCATCCGAGAATCTCAGCCGAAACGCGCTAGCGTCCGGTTTCGACGGGAACCGCGGGCTAGCGCCCAGTCGGCTGATAGGTATTCGGAGAGGTTCTAAATCTAGGAGACGAACAAGATGAACCGTGTTGAACAAATGATGAGCGAGCTTCCCGATGATGGCCTGCCGCATACGGGCTTTGACATTGATCCAGGTCGAACCGCCCTTGTGATTACCGATCCCCAAAACGACTTCCTCCATCCCGATGGAGTCGCTTGGGGTGTATGTCAGGAGAGCATCGAAGAAAACGGAACTGTCGAAAACATTGAAGCGCTGATGAAGGCCGCCAATGAAACCGGCATGCGACTATTTGTGAGTCCGCACTACTACTACCCAACCGATCATGGTTGGAAGTTTGAGGGCACGCTTGAACGAGTCAGGCACAGCATCCATATGTTCGACCGATCGGGTGCATTGAATCTAGAAGGCTTTGAAGGGTCCGGCGCCGATTGGCTGGAGCGTTACAAGCCGTACATCAATGACCAGTCGACTGTGATCTGCAGTCCTCACAAAGTCTATGGCCCGGAAAACAACGACCTTGTCTTGCAGCTGCAGAAGTACAAGATCGACAAAGTGATCCTGGCTGGGATGTCAGCGAATCTGTGTACTGAGTCGCACATGCGTGAATTGATTGAGCGTGGCTTTGAAGTCGCTGTGGTCGCCGATGCGACCGCAGCAGCAAAGGTTCCGGGACTCGACGGATTCTTGGCCGCGTTCATCAACTATCGCATGGTGGCTAGTGCGGTTTGGACGACTCGAACGGCGGTCGGAAACATCACAGCAGCCGCCGCTGAATTAGCGTTTCACTAAGCGTTTTGGGCCGATGGCAACTCAAGTTTCCATCGGCATTCTTGTCATACAGTTCAGAGTTTTCCGGAATACAACATGAATCGGTTTAGTGCACTTTTCAAAGAGACTTGGTGGTTGTGGGGCATGTTCCTTGTTGCTGGCGTCAGCTTGTCTTTCATCAGCCTGTTGTTCCTCACGACATTTCCAATCTGCATCTTTGTTTTCCTGTGGTTTGCATTTGTTCGTTTCGAAGACGACGGAGAATCCAAAGGCAGTTAGGGCATACGACCGTGCTAGGAATGGTCAAAAGCT
This sequence comes from Planctomycetota bacterium, assembly GCA_039027135.1. Lineage (GTDB taxonomy): Bacteria > Planctomycetota > Planctomycetia > Pirellulales > Pirellulaceae > Rubripirellula. The sequence continues at coordinate 1,072 of JBCCKZ010000494.1, read as the reverse complement.
CTCTACCATCTTGGAGAATAAACATGTCAAAGAAAGTACTAATCATCGACGGCAATCCCAATCCTGAGAGTTTTGGTGCCAGCGTCGCAGACAGCTATGTGGTCGGTGCGCGAAAGCGAGCCTCAGAGATCAAACGGATTGACATTCGATCGCTTGATTTTGATCCCAACCTTCCTCAAGGCTATGCCACGCTCCCTGACTTGGAGCCTGATTTGCAAAAGGCGATCGACAAAATAGTTTGGAGTGAACATATGGTTTGGATTCATCCGATTTGGTGGCAAGGCCTACCGGCCATGATGAAAGGCTTCATCGATCGTACTTTCCTGCCTGACATTACATTCAAGTACGTCAAGGGACCAATCCCCATGAAGCTTTTAACGGGCAGGACAGGTCGCATCATTGCAACTGCCGACACGCCGGGATGGTACCAGTGGTTGCTCAGTGGAAATACGGCAATGAAGCAATTGAAATACGGAACGCTTAAGTTTTGTGGGGTAACACCCGTTCATTCGACCTACATCGCTCCAATCAGAAAGTCATCGCTTGAGTTCCGTGAGACGTGGCTGCAGAGAATTGAAAGACTTGGTGAACAGTTGGTCTAGAGCAGTATCCGAATAGTTACATCATGTCGAAAAAGTACTTAGGAATTACCCGAGAAGCTCAGCCGAAACGCGTTAGCGTACGGTTTCGGCGGGAACCGCGGGCTAGTGCCCTGCCGGCTGATCGTGATTCGGATAGCCTCTTAATCATTGGAGCCGCCGGTTACTTAGGTAGCGAGCTCGTACAGGCCGTCGTCAGAGCAGTAGGCGAAGGCCAGCTTTCACCACTTGAGTGGACTTTGGTGCGAGGCGCAGTGCGTCGCAAGGGAGCCGAGCAAGCACCAGTTGCTTCGCTGGACTGGGCAACTGGACTCCATTCCTGGATGCCCATCTCGTGCCTCGAGATGGGTAAATGGATGTTGCGGGAGTCGACCGAGCTTGAAATCGTGCACGAGTCACCGCCCGCATCACCCCCAAGATAAAAACTCACTTCAACCATACGGAGTAAACCAATGCCTATCTCAAGTCGAATC
>JBCCKZ010000493.1:0-4833 GCA_039027135.1 Planctomycetota bacterium | reverse complement strand
ACCCAACGAAACACGGTTTTGAAGAGTTCTATGGAACGTTGACGAGCGCAAAGACGTTTTGGGATCGCGAACACTTCCTGAGATTACCCGTCGGACGGAAGCCGAAACCCTACGCGGAGAATAAGTTCTACGGTACTGACGCGTTAGCGGATCACGCGTTGGAATTTATCGAGTTGTCTTCTGAAACTCCAGACAAGCCTTGGTTTCTGTACCTCGCATTCAATGCTCCTCATTTCCCGCTGCATGCACCTGAGGAAGCCATTTCAAAGTACGCGAAAAAGTACTCACAAGGCTGGGACACCCTTCGACATGAACGGCTGATTCAAATGATAGAACTCGGAGTTATTCCGAAGGATACGCAGTTGAGTGTTCGTTCGCCCCACTATGATTGGGGTGAGTCGAAGAGTGCTCCCAATCCCGATTGGAATTCGCTGCCCAGCGATCGTCGCGCTGATCTCTCACGCCGCATGGCGATCTATGCCGCGATGGTGGATCGCATGGATGAGAACATTGGCCGCTTGATTAATTACCTTGAGGCGAGCGGAGAGCTTGATAACACACTGCTCATCTTCACATCGGATAACGGGGCGTGTGCCGAATGGGATGAGCACGGATTCGATCTTAAGTCAGGAACCGACAACATCCTGCACCGAGGCGAAGAACTTTTAAGCATGGGGCAAAAGGGAACTTTCCACAGTGTGGGTTCCGGGTGGGCTAATGTATCGAATACGCCTTGGCGTCTATACAAACACTTCAATCATGAAGGTGGTATTTCGGTGCCGTGCATCATTCATTGGCCTGCTCGCTTAGTCTCGCGGCGGGGCCAAATAGATCGCACGCCCACGCACCTGATCGACATAGCACCCACGCTCTTGGACGTTTCCATATCGGGCAGTCCAGTTGTTGATGAGGCCAATCCACTTCCCGGGCGAAGTCTCGTCGAGTTGATACAAGGCGGTGACTCGGCCGACCGCACATTGTTCTTTGAGCATGAAGGAAATCGAGCCGTCCGTGAAGGGACTTGGAAGCTTGTGGCACTTCGAAACCAAGATTGGGAGCTTTATGACTTGAGGAACGATCGTATCGAGTCGAACGATCTTTCAATTAATCACCCACAGGTTGTTCGCCGACTCTCCGAGGCATGGGACCAATGGGCCTTGGAGAACAGAGTGACGCCATTGCCCAATGATTACCGAGTTGAGTATTTGCCCAATCATTGAAGCCCTTCCCGAGACACCGTATTGCGGTTGTTGTTTTCGGTTGACTGAGTGTCGTCCGTGTTAGAGAAGGCTAAATGCCTAGCAGCGAAACTCAGCGGAAACACGCGAGCGTCCGGTCTCGCTAGGAACCTCGGCCAATGCCCAATCGGCTGATAGGTACTCGGATAGGCTCTGGGCGATTCCTATCGAAGTAAAACTCGGTTCTACACGCATCGTTTCGATGGCGTCCCGCAGGTGGCATTCGCCCTTGGCGACGTTTTGTTGATCTTTTTTCGGGAATGGTGCGTTAGTTCTCTCGAGCCGTCGACGTCGTAGAACGCCCTGAATTCGTTCAGGCCTTGGTCGTGGGTTAGTAGAGATCCTTTTGCGGAATAACGAGATGAAACAACTGAGCCCGACGTCCATTGTGTTAGCGTTCGTTAGCCTGCTAGCAGTCGAGCGAAATACCTTTTCTCAGGAGGCTACAGACCTTGCCCGTCGTTCTCCGCTAGAGAAGCTCGATGTTCTGCAAGACAGGCATCCACGTTCATTCTTCTTTCGTCTATCGGAGAATACCTACGAACCCTACCAGGGCTGGGATGCAAATCTAAGCCGCTTGATGGGGCTGTGCGGCAAGACCTATCCCGCCGAGATCGTCAACATTCCGGACAACTGTGTTGAGTTTTTCACACGATTCAAGGAACGGCATCCCAATCAGTTGGTTCTGTTTCATGCGAACGGTCGGGCTCGAGATCTCAGGTTTCGCCCTGACCTTTTTCATGCTGGGCATTGGCTCTATTTCAATGGATGCAAAACCAAGACATCGATTCCCGCTGAAGCGGGCGTGCTTGATATTCATGTGGACGATGCGTCTTTGTTTCGCATCAATATGGGATATGAAAGAGAAGACAATGACGACATTGGCTTGTGTGCATTGACGGCGGATGGAAAGCCGGATTGGACCGTCAGCGAACAGGTTAAGTTGATCTCGGTGGATCGCGTTAACAACGTGATTCGCGTCGAACGTGCCCAATACGGGACCAACCCCATCGCGTTTGAAGCGGGTGAAGGCTACTTGGCTGCACACGTGGTTGATGGCGCCTGGGGATCAGAGAACAACATCCTTTGGATGTATAACTTTTCAACTGAATGTCCTTCGTACGGTGACGAAGGGAATTGCGGTAAAGCACGGGCAAAGGAACTGGGGGATCTGTTTTCAGAAGGCGGAGAATTAGGGATATTCGATGGCCTCGAGTTTGATCTCTTCGAGAATGCAGCCCTTAGCCGGCCCACGATGAAGAATTGGAAACATGGCCGCTGGCCAGACGCCAACGCCGACGGGAAGCCGGATGCTTGTGTTTTTGGTGGAGTGAATACTTACGCGCACGGCGTGTATGATTTCTTTGTCGAACTGCGTGAGCAGATGGGCGACAACAAGCTCATCATGACCGATGGACAAATGATGATCTTGTCGCGGGTGTTTGGTGTCGTCAACGGAATGGAGAGCGAGGGCTGGCCAGTTGGAAAGGACTACCGAGTCGAAGATTACTCAGGTGGGATGAATCGTTACCAGTATTTTCGGGAGACGTCAGCAGCCCCCGCCTTCAATTATTTGAATTTTCGTTGGTGGCCAATCGGCGGCGATGCAGGCAAGGAACGCGACTATAGCAAGACACCGCCTTTCAGCATCCAAAGATTGGTGATGGCATGCAACGTTGCCATGGATGTGGCGATCGGCCAATCGGATTTGCCCGGCGGTACACCGATTTTTACGGATGTCCTTGGTTACCATTCGAATAAAAGATACAAGACAAGGCGGCTCTATCCGATTTGGGACGAGCTTGTCATGGGTGTTGCACAAAGACCTGGCTGGCTTGGTCGCTCGGGCGGTGAGTTAGTCAAGCTCGCTGAAGAGACCGATCCACTCATGGTTGTTGAAGATGTCGGCGGCTTCGAGTCGCTGGCCAAGTCAATTGAAAGCGATGGTGACATCAGAGTGGATTCAAAAGGGCTTGTCGTGAAAGGAAAGCCTGGAAGCGGTGAGGTGCGGTTTCGGATCAACGACATTCCTGTGAATGGTCCGGACTTGGTGATTCTCTTAGCCATGTCAGGAGATCATTCGTCTTTGCTCGCGCCTGGGCAGCCGCGAGTCGCTAAGGTTGTGATACCGAAGCATGCTGGCGGCAAAAGCGACTACGAGACTTGGTGTGGGACACATGACTTCAAGTCGTCGTTCTACTTTTCGGAAATGAATGATTCGATTGATGCGGTGAGTCTTCAAGTGCAAGTTGAAGGAGAGCAATCGATCCGAGTTTCAAAGCTCGCTGTCCACGCACACCCCGATGTCTTTTATCGAAAGTTCGAAAACGGATTGATCCTGGCAAACCCATCACCGAGACCGTTTACCTTCGATCTATCATCGATCGCACCGAACGCTTCGTTGAAGAGAATCCAAGGAAGCGATGATCAGGATCGTCAAACGAACAACGGTTTGCCCGTTGGATCCATTATTCAGCTTCCCGCGAAAGACGGGCTGTTTTTAGTGGGAGAAACGTCAGCACATTGAGTCATCTTTTCGGAAGAATGATGCTTCTTCATTCGAACAGCCGTGATCGTGTTGACGAGCTCGTCAAGTCGCCAAATGGCCGAGCCTTTCGCTCGAATTCATCTTGATTCGTCGCGGATTTCTGAAGGGCCAAGTTCGCGTCAAACATCGATGCCATCGTCACGCCTGACGGTGAAAATCAGGGCGGTGCGGGATTCGAAAATTTGGTTAACCAAAACTGGCGTTGACGAACATCGGTGGCCGACGTTAAGTTTTGGGAAACCAAATTTGGTTAACCAAATAATTCAGCATGGAGGAAGAGATGGTTCGCCCCAAGGCAAAGGAGCTGACTTCGCGTGAGTTGGCTGTGATGCAGTTGTTCTGGCAAGAAGATCGCGCGACGGTAGAGGATGCTCGAGAACACGTTGAAAAGTCAGGCGAATCGCTTGCCTACGTGACCGTCGCCAACGTGGTCAGGGCACTCGCTGACAAGAGTTTTTTGAAACAGGTCAACGATGTTAGGCCCTACCAATACAAGGCAGTCCGTTCGTTTGATGACGTCTCAAAGGGGCTTGTAGGCGATTTGGTAAAGCGTCTCTTTTCTGGTTCGCGTAAAGCGATGCTAGTTCAGCTACTCGATCAAAAGAAGCTTACGGAAGCCGAGCGGAAGTATCTGACAGACGTGCTCAACCGGGAGGACGAGTCGTGATGAATGCGTTCATTCTATGCTTCCTTCAGGTCTCTTTGATCTTATTGATAACAACCATTTTGGTTCAGTGGGCCCTGCATCGAGAGCCCGCGATCGCGGCGAGAGTCGGTGTGCTCGGGTTGGCTCTCGCTGTGATGAATGTCGTGCTGAACTATGTCGATGTGCCGCGTCCCATTTCCATTCTTTCCTTTGCCAATAAACAAACTGCTGAGGTCGCACCGGAGAACTCTGTCTGGAACGATTCGCTGAGAGCGACCGAGACGCAAGACAGAGACACGGACGAAGGTGGGCAAGCGAATGCTCGCGGGGTAGCGATCGTCGATTGGTTAAGTTCACTGACTCAATTGAGAAGGATGGACTCCTTCGATTATCGAGTTGGT
>JBCCKZ010000492.1:0-4835 GCA_039027135.1 Planctomycetota bacterium | reverse complement strand
CGGGATCAACGGGGCCGGCACCCCGAAAATCAAACCCTCGCAGAGTGGCATATCCGCCGGCGAAGAAATTTTCGAAGATTGGCGTTTCATCGCCGCTGATGCCAAGCCGAGTTGAAAAGCTAAGCGTCTGCTTTCCCGAACCATCTGCACGTTGGGCAAGCTGCCAGTACTGACGAAATTCAGTTTCGAAACGACCATAATCGAAGTCCCCAAACACCTCTTCATAGCTAAAGCTAAAGAAGTGACCCTCGCTGGGAAGCAAGGGCGAGTTTCGCGTATCGTGCGTCAGAGAAACCTCACCTCCATACAACTCGTTATCGCCAAGCACGTCCGTCAGAGCCTGCGGTGCCGCCTGAAATGTTTCAACATTCACATTTTGCCCGCTCAAGGATACTGCGACCGAGAGGTCGGGCGTGATCCGATAGCCGAGGCCGACGCGTCCCCCGAGACGTTCTTCGTTCCAATCGTCATAGCGACGATCGAACAGGAAACCACTTACTGAAAGACTGACCGGCAGATAGCCCAGTAGGTTTGGATCCGCAAAAGACACGGTATATCGTTTGAACTGAGTGCCAGGCGCGGCCTCAATCCGGAATGTCTGACCCGCACCACGGAAGGCCGTTCCACTAAATAGATCGCGAAACGATCTCGGCCATCGAGTGATGTCAAAGTTTCTCTCATCAATCGTCAGCTGTCCTGTTAGACCAGCATCTGAGTTCACGGCACCTCCGAGCATGATGCGACCCGTCTTCGCGGGAAATCCGTTGATCACCAAATCAGCCGTTCGCACCCGAGGACCTATCACTGGGACGGGTGCGGGAGCCGCGTAGGGATCCGGTAAACCGGTGTTGCCAAGGAAAGGCACGTCGGGAGCGATTGGATCAAAGCTCGCCGATGGAGGTGGAGGCGAAATGACCGTGCTGGCGGCCGGCCCCGTTCCCAACGCCGAGTTCGTCGTTGGACCATTGAGGGATGGTGCCGTGTAGCTTGGCGGCGTATAGGTGGGTGGTGTCACGCCAGCGCCAAGTTGATCCACGGGCAAAGGCGGCCCGGTGGGTGATTGGTAGGGATAGGCCGCGTTCGGCGTCTGAGCAAAGGATCTAGCTGTGATCGCTAAAACCAACGCTGTTGATAAGCAGAGTATTCTCATCATCGAATTACCTCCCCATCGAGAGGTCTAACCACAATGTCCGGTGGGTCGGCTACGGCTGGGTTTGTTTCCAATAGATTGCTTCTCTTGAGCCTGTTGACATTCAGTTCGAGGAACCGGCGGTTGATGAAGTCGCCTTCTCGAAGGTCAATCAAATTGAGCATCGTCGACTCGCGCATCAGGTGTGGTTCGCCATCAATGTGCACTCGGATGCTGCCGACCTTCCAACGATCGCCCTCGGCAATGCGGTAGACCAGATCAACCTCGTTGCCTTGATCCAGCATCACGGGAGTCGCGTCCACTTCGGCGTAAATGAAACCTAGTTCGCCGTATCCATAGGTAATCTCTCCTACATCCACATCGAAAAGATTACCGTCGAACGTGTCTCCAGGTCCCAAATTAAGACGTGAACGAAGCGAAGCTTCGTCAATGTATTGATTACCTTCTATCAAGACATTGCGAACGCTAAAACGTGGGCCTTCCTCAACCACAAAGGTTAGGTCCAGGCGACGACCATCCTCGGTATATTCCATCCGTCGTCCAACCTTCGCAATCAGATAGCCTAGGTTGTGATAGTAGGTCTCGAGTCTCCTAACGTCTTCGTCGATTTGACGAAGGTTGACCTTGTTCCCAAGGTTGATCATTCCCACTCGGCGACCACGGCTTTGAATGATCGTTTTGAGACGACCTTCCCGAACAATCGTCGACCCCTCGATGCGTATGGAACGGACTCTTTCGAGCGGGCCCTCATTGATTCGGAAGATCACTGCCGTGGGATCCGCGGGTCGTCTCCCATCACTACTCGCTGGCAGGCCAACATTGGCTTCAACCGTGGCTTGATTGAAGCCCTCCTCGCGATAGTACTCAACCAGTCTCAACCGGCCATTCTCAATGGCGAACTTGCTCAAAGCATCGTTGACTTGTATTCCCGATCGTCCACCAAGCTCTCGGTCATTGATACCGCGATTGCCGTGATAAATGACCTTCGTAACCATTTTTCGTTCGCGAACGATGAAGGTCACTTGCATGCCACCCTCGACCTGTTGGGGGTCAAATGTCACGTGCTCGAATCGCCCCAAATCCATCAATCGCTTTACATCTTGCAGCACGATGTCTTGGTCATAAAACCGATCACGGCGAGTTTGAAGCTTCTGGAGAATGAGAGCTTGGCTGACCCGTTGATTGCCGCGGATGATCACATCAGCCACCAACATGTCACCTGTTTCACGGCGTCCAGCGATTCCGCCTTCCGTAAAAATGTGTTCTCGAAATTTGGGTTTTTCGTCGACGGGAGCCGGTCCAGCCCCTCCGCCGGGCGCCCCCATTCCACCGCCACCGAACTGGGCCATCGCGTGCTGACCTGAAACCAAAAACAACACCACAGCCAGAGCAGCGTTGTAGACTCGGTATTTCCAGCGATTTTGGCGTGTGAGCATTCGCGTGTTCAGGACGTCCGTGATCAATGCAGGGGATTGCCTCCAAGCCAAAAGGCCCGAAAGACTCCATCACGTTGGTCAGTAGCACGCCTGGAACGCTGATGGCAACGGGAATTCGGCTCCCCCCGAACATTACAACTCAACGCCAGGCAACCTCCCCGCCAGAACCTTAGCGTGTTAAAACGTTGCGCAATTCATTCACGCCCTATTTCCCAACGACTTCCATGTCCGCGATCGATTCCTACGCTATTTGTCCCTGCGGCACGGGCAAGAAAATCAAGTTCTGCGAGTGCGCTGGCTCTCTTGACCAATTTGAATCGGTTGAGACGTTGATCGAGGGCGGACAAATTGTTCCTGCACTCGATAAACTGGCGAAAATCATTGAGTCGCAGCCTAACGCCGCATGGGCACTGGCAATCCGCGGACGTTTGTTGCTTGACTTGCGAGAATATGAATCGCTTGCGTCGAATGCCGAACGATTTGTTCGCTTGCAACCTTCAAACCCGGTCGCACTGACTCAGAAAGCAGCTGCGAAGGTGTTTCACGAGAAGAAGCTTAACGAGGCCGCCGAGATACTCATCGAGGCGCTTTGTGAATGCGGTGGAGCAGTCGACAGTTTCGTGCTCGACATCTCAGCTGTGCTGGCCATGTTGATGATGCAATCGGGCTCGTACCTGACCGCACGAGTTTATGCCATGCTCGGCGTGACGGCCGAGGGATACGAGGGCGAGATGTCTCTCAACGTGATGCGACAGCTCAACGCTGATCCACGGATCAATTTGCTTCTGAAACAATTGCCAGAACTGCTGCCAGCCCCGAAGGATGCCAATTGGTATGAGAGGTACGAAGAGGCCAATAATCTTATTGCGAACAATCAAGTCCTCCTGGCTCGTGACAAGTTTTCTGCGTTGCAGCGGACTGCTGGTGATCAACCTGCCATCATCTCAGGCCTGCTACATGCGGCCGTCTGGACAGGCGATGTTGAACAACAAAGCCGACTGCTCGACAAATTGGCCGCGCACGAAAGCTTTGATGATTTAAGCCGCGCACGATATCTCGCGATGTCAGCCATGCTGGAACCCGGCATGCAGCGAATCGCGGTGAATACCTACTCGATCAATGCAGACATTTCCTCTTCCGACGAAGTGACGATGGCTCTTGGGGCCCGCAGTGATGTCACGAGTTTACCCGACTCGGTCTTTAAGTCACTTGGAGGAGCCGACGGGCAGGAGGATGTCCCTCCAAAAGCGGGTTACGTGTTGCTCGATCGCGATAAGCCTTCGGAGACACAATCGGTACCCTCGATTGAGGAGATGCCGAAGTCGCTGGGCATCGTACTTGTCTACGGCAAACAAACCGATCGCGAAGCTCGAGTGGCGGCGTTGGATATCCCAGGCAGCGATGTAAATAAAGCGAAGGAAGTCTTAGCCGAAACGCTGCAGGTCGATAAGCTCGAAGTGACTGAGGGCGAGAGTCTTCCCTTGATGATGGCTACCATGCCGTCCATCCCACCGCTTCGAATGGAAATTTCGCCGAGCGAAGCTGAGAAGCTGCAGAGTGACTTCATTGATGCTCACATCGTTGCTCACATATCTGACCTTCAGTTGCCAATTCTTGGAAACAAATCGCTCACGGAAGCCAAAGATGATTCCGAATTGAGTGTTGCGAAACTGGCAATCCTGGAATTGCTCGCGCATCATGATTCGCTTGCCAAGATCCTTTCGGATCATCGCTCAGAACTGTTTGGTGCAGCCGGCCTTGACGCACCGGAGTTCATGACGATCACGGACGAACAAGTCGAGACGATCGACAATCTTGACTTGTATCGAGTGGATCCTTCGGGCTTGAGCATCGAACCGGCAATGTATCTCTTGCAACGATGCCTTCAGGTATCGGTTTCCCAGATAGCCGCAAAACTGGCTCGTTGCATCATCGAGCACGACGGTGATTCTGAAGATGACGTTGCCGCAAAAGCAGCCGCACACGAAGTCCTTGTGACTCGAGCCGAATCAGCTGCCCAGGCAAGCGATCGTCTGGAAGCTGCTAAGCAGTTCTACGATGAGCATAACCTGGATCAGCGTGGGCTATGGATGCAGGAAGCCCGTATGGCTGCCGCATCAGGTGACCCTCAACGGTTCGAAGTTGCACTTCAAACCCTCACAACACGTTACCGAGACGACCGAGAGGTAATGATGTTTGTGCAGTCACTACTAATGCAAATGGGCTTGATCGGTCCAGACGGTCGTCCG
>JBCCKZ010000491.1:0-4848 GCA_039027135.1 Planctomycetota bacterium | reverse complement strand
TTCCAAGATGAATCCACCTGGCGCATCAAAGACCGGATGCTCTTCTTTGAGCTGCCGGAAATCAGCGTCTGCGACGATGGTCATCTCGCGACGAAAACTTTCGGTGAATGCCGGTCGACCGCACAAAGCAGAACCCAGAATGACACCGCCAGACCGTATGAAGTTCCGGAGTGTCTGACGCTGGTCTTCACCGAGCTCAAAAGCTTGATCCCCGTCGACCCAAAGCACGTCAACATTCTGCAGCGAATCGGCGTCAAAACCGACGAGAGTCTTTGGCTCGGCCATCGTCAATGGCATGATCTGCTGCAGAATCCTGGCGGCGTGAGAAACCGCGTTCTCTGCCTGCTCGCCACCTGCACCCAAGTCGAGTCTCACCATGTGGATTCGACTACGTCCCGGTGGTGGCAGTGGCTCCGTATCGATCACAAGACGCTTTTGAAGTTTGTCCTGAAGCTGACGACCGGTCGCATAGGCGAAGATGTTCTCAGCCAAAATGGCCGCGGCTGCCACCTGTTTGCGAACCGAATTCAATGCACTTCGATTTCGTTTCCCCGCGAAGTTGGAGATTGGATCGATGAGCTCCCAGCGACAGGAAAGAGAACGAGGACTGTAAAAGACTGCCGTGCGGCAACAGGACTGCGCGCCTTCGATCCAATCGTCCTTATCGATAGCTCCGGGTCGTACATCACGACTGGCGTTCCAAACCGGATGCTCAAGCGGCAAACGCTTCAGCGGCGTTCCATCAGTCAAGTCCAGCGTCAACTGACGAACCTGGCGATCAAATACACTCGAGTCTCCGCACTCGGAATCACCGGCCGCTTCAAAGAGAATCGTTCCGCCTTGCTCCACGTAAGACTTCAGTTTTGAGACCAATGCAGGGTCGTCTAAACGCACCGGAGACTTTCGTTCTTCAATGAGCATCACGGGTGCTTGAAGGAAGTCATCTAAGCCGGCTGAGCGGGCGTCAATCGTTTGCCAAGTTAAATCGGTGCGCCAACTCGATTCGACTTCATGCACTAGTTGTCTCAGACCGTCGGGGTGATGTTGATCCTCAATGTCATCGAGCTTCAAACGACCCGCGATGACACGACGTTTGCCTTTGCTGAGAAAGAGCAGAGCAAAAGATGTGCTCACCAGTTGCGGTTCAAGTGGTCCATTCTCGGGCCAAAAACCCTGCAAGTCATCCTGCAATCGAATCAGGACTTCGGCGCCTTCCCGGTACCAATCACGTCCGCCGATGAGTCGCTTGCCAGACAAACGGCCCACTCGTTCAAGCGCGTACATGTAATAGAAATAGGTGGTCTGGTTTCTGGGTGGGTTGGTTTTGAAAGAGATCGAACGTCCAAGCCAGTCGTACGCGTCCTCGAGTCGATCTTCGGCAGTCGTTTCGCCACAGCAGCGTACGTCGTCGCCTCTGATTCGGTCGTTCAGATCGACCAATTGCCGCTGGCAAATCAGCGTGGATGCGATTCCCGCGCATGTCATGCTGCCCCGTGGATCGGCGTCCTGGCGATACGCCCAACTCCCGGCGTCAAGCTGTCTCTTGTTCCAGTATTCGAGCGCGGCTTCCATGACCTCGTTGGGGACTTCGATCCCACGGGTCGCCGCTTCGCCGAGCGCCAAAATGGCAAACTGGGTATTTGATGGATCGCCCGCTCCACCGCGGTCTTTTCCGTAGGTCCAACCTCCAGCACTTCGATGGCTACGGGGAAGTTGCTGGCTGACAAGCCAGGCGACGTTGTCGCGAATCCTTGGTAAATCACCTGCCGCGCCCACCGTGCAATAGAGAATCGTTTGCAATGAAACGACATAGGTGACCGAAGAACGCAGGACTCGTTGGTTCTTGAGTGCCCTTTGAATCGAAGGGTCGTCTGTTGGTACACCGCTATTGATTAACGCTAAAGCTGCGAGGCAAGTTGTGCCGCCGCGGAACGTAGGACTGAAATCGTTCCAATTTCCATCTGGGCGTTGTTGTGAACGTAGGTATTCGATTCCTCGGTCGATCGACTGGCTGACCATAGCCGGCGTGACTTCGGCGTGAACGTGCAGATGACTTGCACGCGTCAACGCTGCGATGAATGCAATCAGACGGATGTATCTGAAGAGAGATCTTTGTTGCATTTCCGAAGGTTAGCGGAAAATCGTGATCAATCCAAACGGACGGTCGCTGGTTGAACACTCGCGCCTTCGCGGCTCTTCATGCTCAAGAGTCGCTGGAGCTTCACGGAGGCCGTCGCCTCACCGGGAAGTTCTTCGCCCGGTGGGGAACCCCAGACGATCTCGCGTTCGAGTCGGTCGTAAATCACGAGACGGACACGACCAGAACGAAATCGGTCTTCAGGAATGGTCGAAATGCGTTCGATTGCCTGATTCTCTCGGTGCGGTGCCAAAAAAGCAGCAAGCTGTGCCGCCGCCTCAACACGAGGGTCACCAAAGGCACTACCAGGTCTCGAATTGGAATCCGCTCCTGGAATTTCGATGTGCAGAAAATTAGGAATCTCAGATCGAGGAAAGTCATCGCTCGGCAATAGAACGCCTTCGTCGTCGATGGGCAGAAAATGCCTCTCATCATCTAGGTATTCGGCCCGATACACTCTCGCCATGGCGACAGGCGTGCGGTACTGAACCCGCACGTCAAGTTTCCCGCCGGCTAGCTTCCTGACCGAACTGACGCGACGGACCCAAGGGTGCATTGAAAACGCGTGTGCTACTTTGGAAGCAGCCGCAGGATCCATGAGGGAAAGGCCATTCATCGCCGTGTCTTCGTAAACTCGATCGACGATATCGCTGCGAATATGTGGTGGTGGCGGAGTCACTTCAATATTCTCCATGGCCACATTTTCGAACCGTCGTCCGACGTGCTCCACGCCCCAGTATCTCCAGAGCAAATAGCCCCCGAGCATCAGAAAAACGGGCCACAAGATGGCAATCGAGATCGGTGCCGCGGCCAGTCGATGGATCAACGTGCGCAGCGGTCGATCACTTTCGGCATCGATGGATCGCATTGCCACAGTAGCCTTCGCCGCTTGTTTGGATGGATGGGAAAATCGCGTAGTTCAATCAGCCTAGGCAAGGACGCCCTGCTCACTACAACCATTCTTCCGATTACCAAACCTGGAGGTTCAGCTGCAAGTCGATCCCCGTTTGAAGCAGGACCTGCGATCTCACGCGGTCGACAAGCTGCAAAACATCATCCGCGGTAGCTCCCGCGTGAGCAATCAAATACTCGGCGTTGCTCGAGGCACCGGACGCATTTCCCTGTCGAGCTCCGGCCATGCCAACTTGCACGATCAAGTCGGCGGCGGGCATCGACTCGGGGTCGACAAACGGCATTGAAATACGACGCTCCTCTTCCGGAAGTGACGCGTTGCGGCCGATCCAGAGCTTTTGCATGCGTTTGGTGACCGTTTCGACTGGTTTGGTTGACAGTGCAAACGTGACTTCAGTGAGAACGACGCCACCCAATGAGCTCTTTCGATGGCCGAATGAAATCTCCTCGCCTGAAATCCTAGCGGTCTTTCCCTCACCATCGATGACACTAACCGAATCGACAAGCGATCCAATATCCCGGCCTCCGTGTGAAACATTTCCGATCACGGCGGCTCCCACCGTGCCAGGAATCCCGATGAGGTGTTCGAGTCCACCGAGGGAGGCCCCCACGGCTGCAAGGACGGCCGAAGTCAGCTTGGTTCCCGCGGAACAAATGAGTTTTTCCCCATCAACCTTTGGATCGGCTCGCTCGATCTGTTCCATCGAAATGACCAGCCCGTCAACGCCGGATTCCCGAACAAGCACGTTTGAGCCGCTGCCCAAGATTCGAACGGGAATCGATTGTGCACGGGCTGATTGGACCAAGTCCGCCAATTGTTCAACGGAGGACGGCCTGGCGAAATATTGGGCCGGGCCGCCGATCCCAAACCAGACCAGAGGCGCGAGCGGGTAGTCCGATTCGATGATCGCTTGAAGATTCTCAGGAAATGACATGCAATGATCACATAGCAAGAAGTTTTGACCTGGCTCCAACGTAACGCGCGGGCGTCTTTGTTTCGAGATCGGAGGCACAGGGACTTGCGGGTGTCACCCCATGCTGCTCTCTCTCCGCGACTAGAATAGGCGGCTCACCTGCCCTTGAAGATGCCTTTTTGCGTGGAATGCCGATTCTGCGACTCGCCGTGTAAGCAAGCGGAAATCGAATTTGAATTCGTTCCTTAATCACACAGCGGGTCGAGAAACAAACGTCTCTTCAAGAATCACTACCTCACCCCGCCGTATTTTGAACATGCACTTGCGAGCCCTTTTAGTCGTCGTTTGTATCGGAGTCACCGTTGGTGTCCGTGAGGTTGCCGCCAAAGACGAGGTTATTCCGAAGCGACCGAACATTCTTTGGATCGTTAGCGAGGACAATGGTCCTCAACTAGGTTGCTATGGAGACGCCTACGCTGATACGCCTAACCTTGACGGGTTGGCGGAGCGTTCACTTCGCTACAAGCGTTGCTGGTCCAATGCGCCTGTTTGTGCACCCGCTCGCACCACCTTGATCACGGGAGTTCACGCCATCTCAACTGGTGGGCATCACATGCGAAGCGGCGTGAAGCGATCGGATGCCGTGGCAAGCTATCCCGAGTTGATGCGTGCGGCGGGATATTACTGCACCAACCACACCAAGACCGACTACAACTTCACGACTCAGGAAGTCGGCTGGCATGAATCGGGAAAGAAAGCTCACTATCGCAATCGGCCGAACGACGAGACGCCATTCCTTGCAATATTCAACATAGGCGTTAGCCACGAGAGCCAGATTCGAACACGGCCACATGAAGCCGTGCACGATCCATCAAAGGCACCGTT
>JBCCKZ010000490.1:0-4864 GCA_039027135.1 Planctomycetota bacterium | reverse complement strand
CGACCCAAAAAAACGATTCGGTTGGACCCGCATATCAATGGTGGCGCTTGCTATTGCCGTGATTTTGTCTTCCGTGTGGGGGCCAATTATCGAGATGAGGCTTTTGATGTTGAGCTCGGGGCTCATCTCGCAAGCCGCGGTGGGTTCGCTTCCACGAACGCCTTCACTTTTGCTGGTATCGATGATCTAGCTAACGACGCCGAACATCCCGATCGTCTGGTGGTTCACGGATTCAATCAGGATAAGGATAAGTTCGTTGACGCGGCGGTTGTCGTTGCGGGCGGACCGGCTCCATTGCGAATGTTCTCTCCGAAGGCGACTCGTGAGAAGAAGGCCACTTCTCGTCGTCAGATGCTCATCGCGGACATCGTCAAGCACGTGCGGGCGGATACCGAGAGTCAGCCCTCGTGCGTCCGGTTATTCGGGCCTGATTACGAAACCACGGATGAGGCGACGTCGATCGAAGTTCGCAAAGACCATTTTACGCGTTTCAAGCCTCTCAGACAGGCTGCGTAATAGACGACGGGCGGTTTCAAGTTTTTCCATGGCCGTCTGCTGATTCCGAATGCCCGGTTCGTCTTGTGCTGCCAAACGAGAAATTGGTATTCCACCAAGGCTCGGTTGGTCAGAAATTCTTCAGCTCTAAAGAGTCATCTTCGAGTTGATCGACGAAGTGGGCGTTCACCTCGTGCCATCATTTATTCGTCGATTAAGAACAAAAACGCAGTGCCTAGCCTAGACCTTCAAGCGGGCACTCAAGGAACTATTAGGGAATTGAACATGCCAGGGAGCGGCGTATCCGACCTTGAAGAAGTGGCTTGTCCCGGATGCGGAGACGACTGTCCGGTTCAAACCAGGTACGAGCAAGACGGGATGAAGATTCAGCGTTGCTCGACGTGTTCGCTATTCTATCTGTCGCCGCGTCTCACCGAAGCCGCGATGGAAAGCCACTATCGGTCCAACACCTATTTCGAAGGGGGTGACTCGGGATACGACAGCTACGAGGCACAGTCCAAGTCTTTGAGAATGACGTTTCGACGCCTATTACGGACGTTAGACCAACGAAGAGTGAGAGGACAAAGTTGTCTCGATGTTGGATGTGGCTACGGGTACTTTCTCCAAGAAGCCTCCCCGTATTTTGCTGAGCGTGTCGGTACTGATTACAGCTCTGGAGCTTTGGAGAAAGCTTCTGCCTACGCTACCGAGGTTTTGCACGGTGGTCTTGAACAAATTGAGGGAGATAGGACTTTCGACTTGATCACTGCGTTGCATGTGATCGAGCATGTGTATGATCCCAGAGCATTCGTCGGGAAGATGTACGATCATCTGAAGCCGGGTGGCACGCTACTGCTCGCTGCACCCCACATGGGTAGCTTTTGGCGATTTGTGCTGGGGCATAAGTGGCCTTCGTTCAAGTATCCCGAGCATGTGAGCTACTTCGGTAAGGCCACTATGAAACGCTTGATTGGGACGACGGGCGGCGTTGATATTAAGTCCTTTCCTTATCCGCATGCCTTTCCATTGGATCTTGTGCTTAGCAAGTTAAAGATTCCTGCATCGCGATGGATGGAAAATAAGGCTGTTTGGCTCCCAGCAACGACTGTCGCAATGACGATCAAGAAACCGGAAACGCCTCAGGCAACAAGAGAGCATCCTGAGAGTAACTGGTTGAGGGAACAAGGGCACCGAGTCGCGGCATGAGTGAGCTGATCGCACTGTCGGTAGTCATACCCGCGTATCGCGAAGCCTGCCATATTCATGAGAGTCTCCATGTAATTGACCGTGTGGTACAGCAAATCGGTGTCAGCTACGAGTTGATCTGCATCGATGATGGGTCGCCGGATTTGACCTGGCAATCGTTAAAGCGAGCTACTGATTCACTAGAAAACCTCCAGATCATTCGTTTGAGCCGGAACTTTGGAAAAGAGTCCGCGATTATCGCAGGTCTGGAAGCGAGTCGCGGTGGCGCCGTCGTTGTGATGGATAGCGACTTGCAGCATCCACCCAATCTCATCGGTTCAATGTACGACCGATGGCTCGATGGTGGCCAAGTCGTAAACGCTATCAAAAAGAAAACGAATCGTGACTCAGTTTTGCATGAGTTTGCTGCGGGTTTGTTCTATCGGACTTTTCAAAAGATCACTGGGGCTGATCTAGCCAATAGTTCGGACTTCAAGCTGCTCGATAGAGAAGTCGTCGATGCCTATCTTCGAATGCCTGAAAGCCAGCCATTCTTCCGAGGGATCATCCAGTGGATGGGCTACTCGCAGGAAGCCATCGAGTTCGAAGTTCAGGATCGCACTGAAGGAGAGAGTACTTTCACCATCGCCAGTCTCTTTCGGATGGCGATGGAAGTCATCATTGGGTCGAGTGGTATTCTTTTGCAGGGGGCGACGTTCGCTGGTGCGGTCTCATTGCTTGTTGGGCTATTCCTCGTGGTGAAATCGGTTTATCAGAAAGCGATCGGAGTCGCGGTTGAGGGATTTGCTACCGTAATCCTCTTGCAGTTCATTTTTAGCTCGGTAATCCTGCTTGGAATGGGCGTGATAGGGCTGTATCTGGCGAGCATCCACAGAGAGCTGAAAGCGCGTCCGCGATTCTTAGTCCGCGAAACGAACGTTCGCGCTAGAAGCGATAGAGAACAGATCAGAGCTTTTAAGCAAGCTGCTTAGTTCACTCAAGGTCAGGTCGAGATCGAATGGAAGGAATCATTCACGAATCGCTTCATCAGAGACTTCTCAGAAGACCGAGTCTGGTATGGCTAGCCTTACTCGTTTTGAACGGTTGGTACTTTACTTTTCTGATTGTGTTTCGGGACCCCGCTCTGTGGGTTGATGGAATTGGTACGCCAGCGTTTGCGTTAGCCTCGTTGTTTGGCATTGCATGGTTGTTCTTCTGGGTTTCTAGAAGAGAGCGACTTGCAGATCCATCCAAGGTTGAATTAAGGGTCGAACAGACATTCTTCCGTCAAGCGTTCGTGTTGGTTGTTCTTGCCGCATTGACCTGGGTTGGATTTGATCAACTCTTACGACTCAACTTCTGGGGTGGGTTTGATGAGTTTCAGGCATGGGACCCCCGTTACAACGTCCCCTGGAGCTTTGATTTCGAGAAGCTCAATGGCCGCCCAATGCTTGGTTCTGCGTACTGGCTTGGGAACATTCTTGGTAACTATCACATCAGTGGCCACCTAGCATTTGCAAGCATCCTTGTACTTGCCAATGCATTGCTACTCTATGCGATCGTAAGGTCGATATTTCCGGGTTCCTACGGTCTGGCTCTGGCAGTAAGCGCCCTGAGTATCGTCAATCCAACTGATCCACTGAGGTTTTATCCTCTGTGGGCAGCCAGCCCCTATCGGCTAGCCGTGGCGTACTTGTTGGTTGCGATTTGGGCTCACATCAAGGTGATTCGCCAGAGGCGAGTAGCCTGGATCATGATCTCCACAATGTTCTTGACGGCATCATTACTGATGTACGAAGCGGCTTATCCGGTCGCCTTTCTTGTGCCCATCGCGACACTCATGTGGTGTCGGGCAGATCGATTCGCACGTTATGCGTCGGTGGCTTGGCTCGTTCAGTTTGGAGTGGTCGCGTGCCGATTGGTCCAGTTTCAGCTTGGCGTAGACCGTTCTTATCAGCGTGATCAGCTCCTCGGCAATGACCTTAGCCTGAAGGTTTTGGGCAAGAATTATCTTGTTCATCTGGAGCAGATCAAGGAGTTCTTCGATCTATCCAATTACTGGAGTGATCACTTTTTACTTGGCGTTGCCTTGTTTGCATCGAGTGTATGGGCGATTTATGTCATCTCAAAGCAACAAGATGAGCAGGCGAGTCAAAGGAAGTTGTTCTGGCTTGGTACAGCCGCGTTGGTTTCGATTCTGCTCTCTCTTTTGCCCTATGCGATCTTGGGCGGCAACGAAAGAACTCAGTTTTTCGCCGGTCCCGCTCAGGTCCTATGGATTTGCTGCACCGCTAAGTGGGTCGTAGGACGATTCGCCAACAACACGAAGCGTGGGACGTTTCAAGCTTTGTCGATGGCAGCTATCGTGGGCTTCTTGGTCGCTAATGCGGTGGTCGAGTCAAAGGGCAAACAGCTTGAGGCCTCTTCGAAACAGACCTATGCGACGACTGTGGCAATCTGTGACCAAATCTCGGACATCATTGGCAAGTGTGAACAAGACACCGTCGTCGGGCTTCTTCCAAGTGACGACCTTAATCTTGGCGCTGACTATCTTCTGGCCGCGGGAGGTGAGCATTGGGTAGGGGCCCCCGTTTTCGCGATTGGGAAGCAAAGGATCCAGTACACAAACGTCGATTTTGGCGAGGACGGATTCGTCGCTTCAGTTTGTGGGAAACCGATAGGTAAGCGTCGGTATGATCAGTTGGTTCTATTTAGGGTCGATCCGCGAGGATTCGTTTACTACGAAAGCGAGTGGCCATGCGATGACCGATTGCCAAAGAGTTGTGATTCTTATGCCCCCGAGACTTGCATTGTTTTGAACGATGGTGGGTTCCCGCGAAAACTAGCTTTGACCGGTACGAGTGTTTCCCTGCCGATGCCTGTGGAGTGCGATTCGAAAGTGGTGCTGGGTGAAAGATGGGGCACTGCTTCCGTTGGCGAATCGGTTATCGAACATCCGTTTGCCGATGGAGCCGAGTTATGGATCAACCCTAAAGCTCAAACGAAAGGCCTTCTGTCGCTCGAGCTTGCCGATCCAAAGGAACTTCGAACAGGTGAGGATGTCTTTCTTTGTGTCGAGTATCCCGATGGACGTCAAACTGAAAAGGTTCTTGTCTCAAAGAACGAAACCATTGAGTTCTCGGTTGAACTGGAGCCGTATACGCTCAATCAGCTCAAAGTAAGG
>JBCCKZ010000489.1:0-4872 GCA_039027135.1 Planctomycetota bacterium | reverse complement strand
TCGTCCACAGCGACCGCCGGAAAAGTTGGGATCGCGAAGATCTTTGGTGTGGGTGCCTCGGCTGGAATCTCAGGTGCAATTGTCGGCACGATCGGCGGAATCGCAGGTGCTGCATTCGGATCCTACATGGCTTATCGCAACTCGCCTTACCAATCGCAAAAGCGTTTGGTTATCCGGTACTTTCTAGTCCTCTTGGTGGCGATTGCAATCTTTTGCTCGGTAGTGGCGGGGCTTGTTTGGAAGCAGACGTCGGGTGAACCACTGAGCGGAGGCGTTTACGCGATAGTGCTGATGAGTTGCATTATTGGTTTTCAAGTGTTGTTGTTGGGAACTGGTTTCTTCCTCAAGCGGAAGTACGAGACGCTTCAAAATGAAGGCGAACAAAATGACGAACCGGTTGATCCTAGGGCCCAAGTGATCGCGTCACATCCATTCAACCAAGGTGTTTCGGCGATGAGTCGACTTCAAATCCTTGGTCGTCCTTTGATTGATATCCAGCTTGGTGCACGAAGGAGTGACGTTGGAAGGGACAAAACACGTATCGCGAGAGGTTGGATTGCCATCGGGGATATCGCCCATGGTTGGTTGTTCGGGCTTGGCAACCGAGCCACGGGACTGATTGCAATTGGCAGTCGCAGCTTCGGCATTTTCGCTTTTGGTGCGATATCGATTGGTGTCATCAGCGTTGGGGCGTTGCCGCTTGGATTGGTTTCAGGAGGTGGATTGGCTTTGGGCCTGTTCGCCTTTGGTGGCTTGGCAATGGGGTACTGGGCCATGGGAGGTATCGCGGCCGGTGGCTTTTCGGCCGGTGGTATTGCTTTGGGGGTCGAGCAGGCACTTGGCGGTATGGCCGGATCAATGGGGCCTGTGAAGGCAGGTTATGCGATTGCAGGTGATGGAAGCGATGCTGCTGTTCACGCGATCGAACAGCATTGGATTAGTACGCTGATGACTGAGCAAGTGCAGACGTTTGCTTTTCAGCTTGTTGTGCTGATTCTCGTGCCAGTCTTCTTGACCGTCATCATGATGCAGATTTTAAAGCAACGCGTCGAACGGGAATCAGCATTAGCGCCGTCGTATGACCATCAGACGTTAAAACACGATCATTGGTCGAGCCGAGTGTGGGGTGTTCTTGGTTCTCTCTTCGGCTGCACTGCGTGGACGGTTGGGATCGGTTACAAAGCAAACCGAATTGATGTGACGCTGATCGCGGCCGCGATGTACGGATTGGCTTGGGTATTCTTGCTTTCGGCCGTCGTTCGAGATCGTAAGGCGACGCAGCCAAGCCTAGGTGTCTACTTCGGATTTCTAATTCTCTGGTTGGTCGTCATGGCGAATCTCGCCGTTGCCTACCAATACGCCGGGATTATTCGTTTTGATTCGATTCATCTTTTCACCGTTGCGATTGGTGCACCGATCGTGTTTGTGATGCATGCAGCGATGACGGTGCTTGTTGGTGCAAAACTGGATTGGAAAGAAAACGAAATTGCCTCGGGAGTCTAAAGAGGAGATCGATTTTGATAACGAAGGCGTCGTTTCTCCTACTCACTTAGCGGATTGCTTTCGCTTGATGAAATCAAAGGCTTGATCAGACATCTTTTTGCTGTACCGGTGGAGTTTGTGATGCTGGGGATACCAACCAATGAGAAAGCGGTTGAAATCAGCCCAGGCAACGGGATAGAGGGCTCGCCATTCTTGTTCTATTTGGTCTGCGAGAGTCGGATTGGCTAGGTAAGATCGCAACGCCTGGAAGTAGAAGGCTAGAGCCATCTCCGCGTACTCATGGCACTGGTCTTCGTCGAGGCAGCTACCAAGAAAGTACGCTAGGTCTTTCATTCCGCAGCCACCACCAACGTATTGGAAGTCGACGGCGGCAACGGAAGAGCTTTCTTCATCAAAGCAAAAATTCGCGACTTTTGCGTCACCATGTACGACTGTGCGAAATCGACAATTCGATAGAGCGCGATCCAATTCGAGTGCATGTGTCCTGAGCGGGTGGGCATCCGGCATTGCCTTCAGCTCGTCCGGGCGAGTTGCAAGATGCCAGTAGGTCCCCACAGGCCACAAGCTCTCTAGGTCTTTACCCAAGAACGCAGCGTGAAATTGTGCGAGCCAGTCTAGGCATCCCTCCATTGAATTCGGCATGAGCATGCTGCGCCGCCCGCAGAAGCCGGATGCATCAAGGTCTTCAAGAATAAACAGAAATCCTTTCTCAGTGCTTTCGGCGAGAAGACAGTCCGCCACGCGGCAACTGGCTGGAAGCGTCTGGATGTAACGCTGATACCAAGCTAGCTCGACTTTGTAGGAATGCAGTTTTCTCGCGTGCGATTTGTTAGTGTTCCCTCCTCTTGGTTGGTGGACTGGGCCGGCCAAGTCCACATGCTTAACAACCACGCTGGCACGTTCTCCGCCGCTCAGCTCATATCGATCGATACTTCCGTAGCCACTCCAAAGTGACTGGACTTTTGATCTCGAAAGGATCGCGTTGCAGCCGGTTGCGTCGATGATTTTCGACTCGATGACTTGGTCTAGCACGGGGGGATTGTTGATCGAGGGTGAGCCTGAAACGAATAGAGCATAACCTCCCCCTTTGGGACATTGATGCCTACGCAAACCGGGCGAACTACGGTAAGCGGACTTGTTTCGAAACCAACGCCCAGTGCGTGGCGAACGGTGAAGCTCGCGTCTACTTTACCGTCGACTCAAAGTCCACGTACCAATTCGGTTTCTCGCGAGTCTCAAATAACGCCTTCTCAGGTGCGTGATGGGGATTCGTGGTGGGAATGACTGCACCACTATCAGTGATCCATTGTCGAAGATCCTCTCGAAGCCTCGATGTGAGTTCTGGGTGTTTAGTGCTTAAGTCATTGGCCTCACCAGGATCCGAAACCAAATCGAATAACTCAATTTTTGGTTCTTCGCGGTAACGTCTCTGCTCATCGACAAAGTCGCCAAAGGACTCAATGAGTTTCCAGTTTCCCCGTCGAATGGCAGCCGAGGGTGTGCAGCCCCATCGAAGATCATACAAGGGGGTGTACCAGTAAAGGTCGCGTTGATCGATTGCCGTGCTAGTGAACAAAGGCATCAAGCTCATTCCATCTTGGCCGTCGCCATCAGAGAGTCCAGCGGCATGGGTCAGCGTTGGAAGCCAATCAATGACGTGAATGGGAGTATTCTCAACAAGTCCAGGCTGTACGACTTTAGGCCATCGCATCAAGCAAGGCACTCGTATTCCACCCTCGTAGAGACTCCCTTTCCCCTCACGCAGCGGCTCGTTGTTGAATTGAGATTCGCGAATTCGAAGAGCTTGGCTGCCGTCGAGTGGGTCATCACTTAGGTGCGGCGGATTAAGGACGGTGTCCACGCCACCATTGTCACTTAAGAATACGACGATGGTGTTCTCCGTCAGCCCCAAATCGTCCAAGGCTTGAGTGAGTCTTCCAACTGACCGATCCAAGTGATCAATCGCCGCCAGGTAGGTCGCGTTCTGCAAGCCTTCGCTTGGCGCTCCTCGATCCAAATACTCCGATATCAAGTCGTCCGGTGCAGACACTTTGCCATGAAGTGTGTGGTGCGCTAGGTAGAAAAACCAGGGTTCATACTGGTGTCTCTCAATGAAGGCAATTGTCTGGTCGGTCAGATAGTCAACCCACTTGTCACCCTCATTCTGGCTACCGGGGCCCGGCTGTGCGACTTCTTCGAAGCCATACTTGTGAGCCGCATTGAGTTTGAGTGAAACATAGTTTCCATCTGACCCATTGGTTAGGTGCCACTTCCCCGCCATCCCCGTTGCATAATCTGCCGATTGAAACATGCGAGGAAGCCGGCAGTCTTCCGGAGCGAGGTTTTCGCGATAGGGCGGTTCAGAAATTCTCGCGAAGGGCGTACCGTACCAGCCAATGACATGCCACATGCCATAACGGGCGGTGGGTTGACCGGTCAGAAGTGCCGCTCGGGTTGGCGTGCACTGCGGCATGACATAGGCATTCGTAAATCGAATTCCCTGGCTGGCAAGTCGATCTAGGTTGGGTGTGGCGACGTGCTCGTTTCCATAGCATCCCAACGTCGGCCACCCCTGGTCATCGGTCAGGATGAAAAGGACGTTTGGTGGCCTGCCGTCGCCTGCATGTAACGATGTGACCAATGCATCGGATAGTACAACGCATGCAACGATCAGGAAATGACGCAGCGTGTTCGATTGGTTTTTGAAGATCATCATTCCAAGCAGTCTTACTGCTTACCAGTCGATCGTCAAATCGATGGCCGTATGTCAATTCATGTTGATCGATGCATTAGATTTGTTTTCGGCGTGGACAGATAGCAAATACGATGGTGATCTTGGTTGCTCACGTTAAACCACGATCTCTGCGACGGGGATCTGTCCCCAGGCGAGGCGTTCCCAGTCGAGGCGTTCCAAGTCGAGCCTTGCGGTCGATGGCCATTAGCGGGGATTATATCGGGCGACTAACTGCAGCGCATGGCAGAGCAACCAACCCACATTTAGTGTGAAACGATGATAGCAATGGTAAAACGTCCCAAATCCTCTTGCCTGTTGTCGGTTTACGAGGTCCTTGGTGAAAATCGGTTGTTGGACAATCGTAGAAACCTGCAGCGAAATTAACTTGATGGCAAAAACCGTGGCAGACTTTCATGAGGCAGCTAGGCGACGTTCTCAAAAAAGTGAACGTTATTTCCGGATCTTGAAGTGGCGGCCCATTTTTTGGTTTTTCGCCACGATGTGTGCTGTTCTCACATCGGTCGATGTTCTTGTTCCGATTTCGTATTGTCGTCATTCGGAAAAGTATCGTGATGCGGACTTCTATGTTTCGGAGGTAATACGGCTGGGTGGCGGTGGGAGGCGTGGTGGAGGAT
>JBCCKZ010000488.1:0-4880 GCA_039027135.1 Planctomycetota bacterium | reverse complement strand
GCCAAAAGCGTTTCCGGAAGGATACAACCGGCCGATTGAGGGGCAACCGGATCCTTGGTCACCTTCGGATCCGAAGTGGGGTGGCTTTTGGGAAGGTGGTACTCACTGGAGTGAGGTCGTCGCCAATGATACTTGCGAGTTTCTTGAAGCGAGTGCAAGGCACGATGAGCCCTTCTTTATCTACTCAGCCTTCAATGCCACGCACGACCCCAGGCAATCACCGGAGGAGTACCTGGCGAAATACGTTCCCGAGAAACTACTCATGCCAAAAAACTTTCAACCGATGCATCCCTTTGCGGAAGCGATTGGATGCGGCGAGGGTCTTCGAGACGAAAGACTCGCGCCATTCCCTCGAACACCCTACGCTGTTCGAGTGCATCGCCAAGAGTACTATGCCATCCTGACCCACATGGACGCGATGATTGGGCGAATTCTCGACAAGCTGGATGCCACGGGCCAGGCGGACAATACATGGATTGTCTTTACTGCTGACCATGGCTTAGCTGTGGGCCAGCATGGTCTCTTGGGCAAACAAAACCAGTACGACCATAGCACACGAGTACCCTTCATCGTTGTCGGACCTGGTGTGAAAGCCAACACCGTCAATAGGCAAAGGATCTACCTGCAGGATGTCATGCCGACAACACTTGAACTGGCTGGAGTGGAGCAGCCCGAGCATGTCGAGTTTCAAAGTCTGCTGCCGGTGATTCAGGGTGAGAAGAGCAAGCATGGAGCAATCTATGGCGCCTACCTTGATAAGCAGCGGTCCATTCGCACATGGCGTCATAAGCTGATTCACTATCCCGGGATTGATCAAATCGAGCTCTATGATTTGAAGAATGATCCACATGAATCAAAAGATCTCTCAAAGGATCCTGAGATGAAGTCGACCATCGATAAGCTACGTAGAACGCTAAAAAGAAAGCAGAAGCAGTTTGGTGATCCATTGGCCGAGCAACTAGCAAAAGCAAATTGATTCGGATGGGGGAACTTTCGAGACGACTCGAGTAGTGCAGGCCGATTCGAACTAACGATGATTCGTTTGCATGCTCGGCCGTCGCTCAATGGATTCACTGGAGCAGATTGGGAAAAGATGCAATGCTGAGTGCTGCTAGGATCCCAGTGAATCCCAGGCCACCCACGAAAAGCATTACTGTCATGGTGCCGTGCCAGACTCTAAACCGGGCCCCGTACCCTTCGATGGCTGGCCCGACGAAGTAGCAAATGTTGGCGATGACACCGCCGAAACAAATAGAGACCCAGTATCCAGGTTCAGCCGCATGCTCGGGATAAATGAATAGCGATAGAAAGAGGACGAATAGTATCAACAAGCCGTTGTAGAACAGTCGCAGTAGTTCCCATCGACGCAAAATGGGCACGAAATCAACAACTTCATCTTGCCCAAGTTTCGGATTGTCATCGGCTGTGGGAGCGATGTATGGGTTCGAATCAGACTCAGTTGTCATCTGATCTCTTCATTGAGCAGGCAAAGCTCTCTTTCTTACCAAGCGCTATTTGCATCCAGTTCGATCTCAAGCCGGGATTTCAATTGGTCGTAAGGTAGCAGCCCCTTGATCCTCAGGGTGACCTCATCATCAATCAACAAGAACATGTAGGGTGCGGCATCGCCGCCCAAGGTCGCCCATTCATCTAGATTCTCCGGAACATCCAAATCCAATTCGGTCACTTCCAAGTTTGGGAGGTCTTGATTCAGGTTTTTAATCACGGGTGGAATGTCGCGACATACGCTGCACCAGACGGCCGAAAAGATTTGGAGCTCAGCCTTTGCCTTCAAAGCCGATTGTTTGTTCTTGGTGAAGTGCGATCGTGCTGGAATGAACGCGATGGTTTCGCCAGCAGCTGCAGCTTGCGGGACATCTTCGGCCTGGGGTTCATTGGATATCTGTGGCTGGCATCCAAGGGTCGCCAGGCTGCAACAAAGGATTACAAACGCTCGCAAGGTGCAATTTCGGGTCATTGAGAACCTCTCTTTATTCGAATCCGGATCATGGCCGGCGATCTCGGATGGCCTGCGTAATCAAAGAGCTGGCGAAGAGAATCGCTCCTGCGATAAGGTACATCGGGTCTTCAAAAGGGCCAATGATCATCAGGATAATGCCCACGGTAAACGCAATACCAACGCATCGTTGTTCAATATCAAAGTGGGAATCCCGAGCGAGGCTTTCATCGGATGTCATGTCGATCGATCCATTTCTTAGACGTAGTAGAAACTGAAGTGGTCCTCACCTGCTATCGGTATAGATTCAACGCGATACTACTTGGCGAAAACCGTGAGTTTGAAGGATAGTGTCCACAAGGCATCATCTTACTGTGGTCAGGATTCGCTCGGTTGTCCCGATGTGCTTCTGGGTCTTTCGAGAGTCTTTTCACTCAACGCAGAAAATCCATGCACTGCCAATGATAACGAACCGGAATGAAAGCCCTGAGCTCACCATGAGGCAGCCATCTGGGGCTCCATCGGATTGTTGGGTGGAGACAGCTCGAATCTTTGTGATAGCCGCCAAGAGGTTGTCGCTGCCTTTTGCAAAGAGTTTAGAGCTTTTCGCCCATTCCTCTTTGCGAAACGCGAGATGTTATCCCGACTTGAGATTGGCATCTTCGTCGTTGGGATACGAAGTGAGTCCATCTAGTGACTTCAGGTAGTAGAGATGATGGTTGAACGATTCAATCGACTCGAACGTTTGTTGTGCAAGGACCTCGGCGCCGCGCATATCATTTGTCATTCGTGAAACCTCCCTCCCTCGCTTGTCCATCTGGAGCGGCGCACTTTCCGGGTTTCGATTTGTCCTGGACATTGATTGGCAGGACGATGCGTGAGCAAAGGAAAATCAATCGCAAGCCGAATGTTCGGAGAGCGGACATGGTCACTCTCGATTGATGGGTAATGTCTGGCTGGGAACAAATAGGGTGCCCGTGCCTGTTTTCAGTCGGGATAGCATGACTTGAGGCTGGCGTGTGTTGGACCGCGTTTTGCCGGAAATCGTGGGCTATTGCCCATCGGCTAGTTAGATATCGGGTTGGATTGTTATTTCTGCGAACGCGATCGATACCAATAGAACAGGGCAACAAGTATTAGACCTATGAAAACGCCCAAAACGATGCCCTGCGTGAGGCCTTGGCCAAATCCGACAGCGATCGGATCAAAGCTCGGCGATTCACCATTGGAGAAGACCGAACGATAGTAGCTAGGCACGAAAGAACCTATCGCGACGCCCAGCAAAGCACCGACTCCACCGCCGACGAAGCTGGTCGCAAAAACGAAGCCCAGCGACCAAAGCAATAGGGATGGGTTCGTGGAGACGATGGGCTCTGTTGGCGAATCGTATGGATTCTCGATATTCATGATGGTGACTCACGCAATCGAGGAACCTCAATCAGCAATCAAGCATTGTTTCATTCAACCCTCACTCTAGCAGAAGTAGCCAGTTCCGCCAAAATCCTGCTTGTCACTCAGATGGCGGTGGACTACTGGCGACTTGGGTGACTACTGATTTCCGCTGTCTGATCCAATCGATGCCGATAGAAAAGACTAGCGTGATGATGATGGGAGGGAATGATTCTTGTAAGAGTTTTAGTAAGAGTGTCGTTTCGGGAGTGTAGGTCACTATTGATCGAACGCTTGGTCGATCCCATGAGTCCGGGTCAACATTCCCCCAAAGCTGAAGCATCCGTTCCTGGGAATGGATCTCATGGACAAAGAGCTTTGCCGCGGAAACGAACAATGCCGCAACAAGAGTGATTTGACATAGGTTAAGCAATGAAAAGCTAAACCGCGTCTGATGAAAATGGCGGGCCAATGCCGGCACAAAGAGTGCCAAGACACAGCTAAGTATGGTAAATGCCCAAGACGTTGGTCGAAGGGCGATCATCGCGACGGTGAGCAAGATATGTCTTTCGACGTTATAGACGGATCAAATTTCGTTAGTAACGAGTGCTGGTGCGACAAAGAGTATGTCAGAATGACTGCAGCAAGCTGAATCAAAGAAGCGTAATCGACCATTGGTTACCCGATAAAACAATGGCACCCAAATCGGCGAGATATCGCACCGTTACGAATTCTACTGAAGCGATGCTCCAATGCCAAGAAAACGCGAATGCGGATGTTTCAACCAGGGCGGAAAATTAGTCGTCTGCGACCTGGGCTCGCATCCCAATGTATTCCTGCCATTCAGGATCGGCGGCTGCGGCGAATGAGAGTGGTCTTGCAGGATCGGCAGCGAAAGTTTTGTTGAATAAGGTATGAGCCGAGTTTGGGTCACCGGTGTAGCAAATGAAGTCGCGTTCGCCGTTATGCGTTACTACGGCAACGACTATGGCCGTGCTGCTAGATTCGAACTCTTTGATCAGCTTTAATTCAAAAGCATCCATCAAATCCCTGTCAGATTCTGATGGGTAGCCGTCTTTGGTTGGGTTTGCAAACTTCCATGTGATTCGATAACCAATAGCGTAGTCGGGCGAGCCAACGTGGTCATCGATCTCAGTCCGCAATCGCATGATGATCGGAAGCCCGTTGTGCCACGTGCCTTGGGCAATCGTCCATTGATTACCGAAGTTGGAAGCTGGGTTGGTCATGCGTCATAACTTTGAGGAGTGTTGAGGTGTGGCGTTGTGTGAATGATGCAAGTCTTGAGAGACCAGGGGTTCAAGCATGATCGAAGAACGCCGAGGAATCTTAGCAAGCGGGATCAATCGGTAAGTCTTCCACGGCAACCAGGCTGAAGCGAGCTTTGATAAAAATCGGGACGTCGGACTCTGTTTTTGTGTGATTTTGCATTAGCCATTCGGTCGCAATCGAGCATGCGGCGGCCTTATCCGTGACGCGATAGAGGAAACCGCCCCAAGTGCCAAGGAACCACTGG
>JBCCKZ010000487.1:0-4883 GCA_039027135.1 Planctomycetota bacterium | reverse complement strand
GTTCCCGTCAGGTTGATGGGAATGGCCCGGGACAAGAGGGCATTGTTCTTTGTGGTGGCCAGCTGAATCGTTGCCTCGTTAACCACGATCGCGTAGTAGGTTGTTCCAGATTGCAACCCTCCGATGTTGATGCCGCCACCTACTCCGCTGGCATCGTTGACGTAATAGAGCGGATCACCCGTGGCCAACCGATGATCATAAGGCAGCGTGATCGTATTGAGCGTCGGATTGACCCGGCGCAGCGTTGGATTGGCTTCGTCGTAGGTCTCTTGCGGTGTGAACTGGGGAACGCTTGTCGTGAGTGTGGTGGCATCTTGCGAGATTTCGTCAAACGCCAAAGGAACCGTGACACTTCCCGATGCCAACGTAAGCTGAGCATCATCGGAGACCTTTGCGACGGTTCGATTGTCAACAAAGCGGCCCGTGAACGCGCCATTAAAACCAAACCCATCTGACGCGGAACCTTGCAACCCAATGGAAACGTTTTGACCTCGGTTGTTTGCAAACACCAAAAGCGTGTCTGCATTGATCACCGCTCCACCCGCGATCGACGCATTGTTGTCGTTGATGTAACCGGTCAGCATCACGGCACCGCCAACACCCGTTCCCGGTGTGGCATTGAAGGGCGCAATGGGTGATCCAACGAGGTTGATGGTGTCGTTATCGGTATCCGTTCGAACTCGGACATCACCGCCCGCGGTGATCATGGCGTTGTTGCCAATGGTCGCGTAGTTGTGAGTATTGGTGAGCACGATACTCAGCATTCCGCCATAGGCTTTCTCTTGAGCCGAAGCGATCGCCTCGGTCCACGATGTGAAGAACGCGTTTTGGACTCCGAGATTGAAGTTGAATTTGTCTGAAAATGTCGATACGCCAACGTTCTGAGGATCGAAGAAACGCCTCAGCCAACCTGCCTTGCCCGAAGGGATGTCGTATGGCACCGACGCCTCACCAACGATGTCGATGTCATCACCTGCGATGACGGTCGCACCGGCTCCGATCGATACGTCCACATCGTTTTCGATGTATCCACCACTCAGTGCGGCTGAAATACCCTTTTCTCGCTGACTGACCGATCCTTTGCTGCTGTAGGGGTTATCAGGCTTGCTGCTATTCAAGAACGCGATGGCGCTGAACTCAGGCTCTTCTTCCGCATGTCCGAGAAGGCGAATGTCACCACCCACATCCACGCTTGCTCCTGGGCCAATTCGAACATCCACTTCGTTGAAGCTGATACCGACATTGATCGCCGCGGATACATCCAGCTCCGTCACTCTCGTTCCCTGAGGGTCTAACGCGTTGCCGAACTTAAAGAGGCGTTGGAAGATGGCGGTCGATCCCGCCAGGATGCCAGCCGATGCAACCTTACCCAACCTCGACCCAAAGAACTGTGCCGACAGCGGTCCCGTTCCGACTGTCGATGTCGCCGTGAACTCACTCAGCGTTGTCAGAATGTGCCCCGTTGCGTTGAGGTTTCCTCCGATGTCAATGTTGCCATCCATGAGGGCTTCGACGGCAGTCTCATGCACGGCCACGTTGATTGCGGTCGCGAGCGCGCCATCACCGTATGCCGCCGCATTGGACAGCACTGTGTGACTACGCGTAGCATCCGCATCCACCGTCATGTTGTTGCCCGCGACGATGCTTGTGCCACTGGCAAGATTGATCTTGGACTGAACGTTCGAGTAGCCGCCTGCCAGCGTGATATTGAATTTCTCGACGGTTGTACTGGTACCGACCAAATTTTGAGTGGCTTGAATGTTCATTTCGCTCTGAGCGAACGTCGTGAACGAGACGTTGTTGGCCGCGTTGATCTGAGCGGCGTTTCTGACCGTGACTTTGGCTTTTGGTTCAGACTGGCCGTAGGCGGCGGCGCCATAGAGGGTCAGAACCCGTGCTTGGGCATCCGTCAGCGATCGTGAACTCAGACGGACGTCACCGCCATCGATCGAACCACCATCGACAATCACTTCCGATGTGGCGACTGAGATGGCCACTCCGGCGACCACAGAAACCGACCCAAAGTATTCCTGCAGCCCTTCTCCGCTGCCCCATCCACGCGGTGCGTCTTGATCGGAAAACAAATCCGCGGCGTCTGCTTCGGCACCAATGACGATGTCACTGCCTTTGATCGTTGACGAAGTCAATTCGATCTTTGATTGGGCAGTAGAAATGTCCGGTACGGGGATTGGCAAGGAAATCAACCCGCTGCTGATATCATCCAGACTTCCGTTGGCGGTCAAGCTGATGTTGCCAGCCTGGAACGGAGCACCGCCCACGTCGGATAACAAATTGGCTCCTGATTTGAGAGCGATCTGAGGCGCATCGATCGTGATCGATCCCGAGTTTCCGATCGACGCGTCTGTCAATAGGTTTCCGTTCGCCGCGATCTGACGCGTTGAGATTGTGCTCCCAGACTGGACCTCCACGTCCAAAGCCGAGATGCTCACATTCTTGCCAGGCAGATTGAGGTTGCCCACGAAGAGCGTGCTGATCGAAGAGCCGAAAAGGTTTTGCCAAAGCTGGGTAAAGTCGGCGTTCGATTGAGCGCCGTATTTCACTCCGATGTTGATGGTGTTGAAAGCGGAAAGATCGGGGATGTTCTGGCTGGTGAAACCGCTTGCAGATTGGTTGCTCCATTCGATCGCCCCATTGTTGTTGGTGCGCAGATAAACATCGTCGAGGGCCAGAACCGTCTGCCCGGGCACATAGGTGACGTCAAAGTTCAGATTCAGCGTGTCACCGCTGGGAGTCGCACTCGCGGCCACCGCGAGAAGTCGTCGCTGCTCAAGTGACTCGAAATGAAGCCATTCGCGGCGAATCCGTCGTCCAAGCTGGCGACGTTTTTCAAACTTGGATTTTTTCATAGCCTAGGAATGAACGTGGGCCCGGAAAGAAAGTCTGGAGGCCGCTGCTGTCTGAGCAGTCATCAACTTCTTCAGCGAAGTCCTCTGAAAGCTGGCGATTCTTACACGCTTTTCTGAAAACAACGGTGCACCGAAATGGGTGTGAACGCTCGAGCTCAGGACAGGCTTCAGTGGATTCCCCTTCGCCCAAGACATGGGCCTTCATTTCCCCGCATCGATTCGATTTGGCCTAAATCAAATCAAGCGGGGCTGAACATACCTCCGGTCCATAGGCCCCAGAGCCGCGTGCAGTGCGGACCAAGAAGTGGATGAATTCCAAGTATTTTCTTGGGCTTGGTTTACATTCCAAACGGCAAAAATCGCCTATTCATCGGGGAACGAACGCCATTGCCCAGATCGGGAAGGATCCGTATCCGCCCATCACCGGCAGCCTCCGAAAGTCTTGGCGACGTTCGCTACTTCGGGGCTGCCGCATCGCGGGACTCAAAAGCAAGCCGTAGCGAGACTCGCCAAAGGTTTCGGCCCCGATCTACTGCGGACGGACTCGCCAGCAGCCTCCGAAAGTCTTGGCGACGTTCGCTACTTCGGGGCTACCGCATCGGGGGACTCAAAAACAAAAACTTTCGCACTTTTAGGCGAATCTTTGAGCCGAATGTCAGAGAAAATCTGCATTGACCTATGTGGGGTCCGTGAACGCCAATGTCTCTTCCTATCATTTCAATTAGGAATGATTCGGCGAATTTCTACAGGTGCAAATGAAAAGCTCGGAAAAGAACCTGACTGACGGCGATCATCCTTGGCTTTCCGTTCAGCTGATCTTTGAGAGTGTTCTCGATGCACCTCAGTGGGATCGAGAGAGTGTGCTGCAAAAGTCATGCAAGGGTGATGAAGCCTTAGTCGAAGAAGTCCGTGGACTACTCAAGGCGTTCGAAGATTCAAAGGAATCCATCGAAAGCTTCGCTGACCGAATCGCTATCGCGGAGTCCGAGCATCGCTCGAAACTTCATGAGTCACTACTAGATGACTATCAAATTGTTAGGGAGCTGAATCGGGGCGGCCAAGGGGTTGTTTACGAGGCGATCCGCAAAGAGACCAATGAAAAAGTCGCGATCAAGTTTTTGCTCTCGGGGCCTTTCGCTAGCCAGGATGTAAAGCTGCGTTTTCGTCGAGAAGTCGAACTCGTGGAGTCACTTCGGCATCCGGGTATCGTCCGGATCCTCGACAGCGGTTTGGCGTCG
Source organism: Planctomycetota bacterium (assembly GCA_039027135.1). GTDB lineage: Bacteria > Planctomycetota > Planctomycetia > Pirellulales > Pirellulaceae > Rubripirellula. The sequence goes on along the minus strand of JBCCKZ010000487.1, from coordinate 778 downwards.
GGGCATCAGTACTACGTGATGAGTTTTGTTGAGGGGACGCACCTCGACGAATACGCGTGTGAGCATTGCCAAACGATCGATGATCGAGTTCGTTTATTCATTCGCATCTGCGAAGCCATCCAACATGCCCATTCGTATGGTGTGATTCACCGCGATCTCAAGCCTTCCAACATCCTTGTCGACAATGAAGGGATGCCCCATGTAGTTGACTTCGGCCTAGCTCGAGACACCGAACGCGACTCAGATGAAACACTGAAGCTTTCCATGACGGGGCAGGTGATGGGCACGATGTCCTACATGAGTCCCGAGCAGGCCGCGGGAAACCACTCACAGACCGAGGTTTCGAGCGACGTCTATTCGCTCGGCGTGATGCTGTACCAGGTTCTTGCGGACGATCTTCCCTATGAACTCGGAAACGGCGTAGCCGAAGATATTCAGACCATACAAACCGCATCCCCTAAATCTCTTCGTGGTCGCGAACCACATGTCGCGGGCGACCTCGAAACGATTGTTCGAAAAACGCTTTCGAAAGAGAAGTCGAGACGCTACTTGACGGCTGGCGCACTAGCCGAAGACCTTGAACGTTTTCTCGATGGCAAGCCCATCGATGCCAAACGTGATAGCCCGCTTTACGTTCTCAACAAGGTCGCCAAACGACATTGGATTACCGCGCTCACCGCAGCTTCCTTGATCAGCCTGTTGGCCATGTCACTGGTTATCAGTTTAATACTCTGGCAACGAGCACGCAGTGCAAGGAATGCGGAAGCTCTTTCTGCTT
>JBCCKZ010000486.1:0-4908 GCA_039027135.1 Planctomycetota bacterium | reverse complement strand
GCGGTGCACTTGCAGGTCGTCGATCCCACGCTGACCTCGAGTGTTTCGGTTCCCACGTTTCGAAACTTGAAGATGGCCGAACCAGACTCTCCCGGCCTCATTTTTCCGAAATCATAGGTATCCGAGCCGAGAATTGTCATCTTCGCCGCGGACCGATAGATCTCATCAAGTTGATCTGGATTCGCATCCAAACTAGCGATCGTCACTTCACCGCTCTCGTCGAAAGGTCCCAAAAATGCTTTTCGGTACCCATAACGGTTGTGGTGGAGCCAAGCGGCGATCAGGCTTCCGACAAATACTGACGTAAACAACAGAATGAATGCTCGTTTCATGTCGGACCCCTACGTAGCGGAACCCTCCAGGGTTCCTTAATCCGGCATATCTAGAACCACAACAGTATCCTATTCCCCGGCTAAATTTCGAAATCTAGACAAGAATCAGGCTGACCTTCGTTTCCTCTCGGGCTTGGCGACCAGCTTGATTTTCGGCCACTCGGCGCGGCCACCGTGGAAAGTCCGTTTCCCATCAATGGTGTGGTCAAACACGAACACCACTCGATCGCCGCGCTGGGTTTGACGGACGACGGCAGGGTGGCCGCAGTAAGGGCAACTGGCGCGCAATCCGTGCTGATCGAGCAACTTTTGGACGGCTTTGGCCAGTTTGGCGGCGGATTCGACGTCGCTGCATCGAAATCCGACCCACTCATCCAGCCGGGCTTGGAGTTGCAGCCGAATCTGGCGTCGCATAGCAGCCATATCCCGCTCTACCGAAACCAGCCACTCGTCGGGACTTTTGCTCAATTTGATGACCCAGAAAGAATCGATGGTTGCCTCGTCCGTCGAGGTTGCTATCGACAATATTATACAAAACGTATAACATGATGATGCCAAAAATCAACATCGCATCTAGCTGATTCAACCGGACCATTCAAATCGAATATCGGGGTAAGGGAAACTTTCCAGCCATTTCACCTAGGCCCTGCAAACCCCGACTCGTTAGCCTGCTGACACACACGAATTTCGTCGACTTTCGCTCCGTTTTTCGCCTCTCAAAAACCATCGTTCATGTCCAATCCCCAGAGCGTTGAAGAAACCAAGGCCCAGATTCGCGGCCTTGTAAATGAAATCGCGGCACTGGCCAAAGGTGGCGCGACCGCCGAGGAGTTTTATCCTGAATTCCTGAGCCGAGTGGTGACCGCCTTGGCGGCACCTGGTGGAGCGGTTTGGCTTCTCGACGAAGACAATCAACTGCGTCTGCAGTACCACATCAACGCCGACCAAAGCATCTTGGCCGAGGACACTGAAGACTCGGTTCGTCACCGCCGACTGATTACGCGTGCCGCAGGCGCTGGCCAGTCGATACTCGTTCCACCTTACTCAGGTACCACTGACGGCGATGCCGTTGGCAACCCAACTCGGTTCCTTTTAGTTCTTGGTTCGCTTCAGCACGAAGGTCAGAACGATGGCCTGGTCGAGATCTTTCAACGGCCTGACACGGCGCCGGAGACTCAGAAAGGATATTTGCGATTTGTTCAGCAAATGTGCGAGCTGGCCACCGAATGGCTTCGAGGTCAAAAGCTACGACACCTTGGTGACCGCCAGACACTTTGGCAACAAGCTGACTCTTTTGCCCGGGCCACCCACGAATCACTTGACTTAAAAGAAACGGCTTATGTGGTCGCCAATGAAGGGCGTCGACTGATTGGTTGTGACCGTGTAAGTGTCGCGATGAAGAAGGGCGGCAAGTGCAAAGTCTCTGCAATCAGCGGTCAGGATACGATTGAGAACCGATCCAACATCGTCACGGCGTTGGATGATCTTGCGACGCGTGTCGTCGCAGCGGGTGAACCGCTTTGGCACGATGGCTCAACGATGGATCTGCCGCCGCAGATCGAAGAAGCACTCGAGAACTACGTTGACGAATCCTATGGTCGTCAGGTCGCCGTCCTGCCACTCCGCACGCCGGAGCGACGACTTGGCCGAGACAACGAAACCGGTATCGCGGGCGAGATTGATCGCGATAACGCGCACCGTGGCGAGGTGCTTGGAGCACTCATCGTCGAACAAATCGAATCGGACATACCGACGGAAACGTTCCGCCAACGGGTTGATTTGGTCTACGAGCATGGAACGCGCGCGATTGCGAACTCCCAATCGCACAGCAACTTGTTCTTGATGCCGCTATGGCGCGCCCTCGGACGGGCATCTTGGATCATTCGGGCACGCACGCTACCAAAGACGCTAGCCGTCGTTTCGGCAATTCTGTTGGCGATCCTGGCGTTAATCTTTGTGCCTTTGAACTTTGACTTAGAAGCCGAAGGAACATTGATTCCCGAGGCCCGCCGCGAAGTGTTCGCGCCAATTGATGGCGAAGTGCTTGAAGTCAAAGTCGACCATGATGATGTGGTCAAAGCGGGTGACGTATTAGTGCAACTTCGTAACCCCGATTTGGAGGTTCAGATCACTGACGTCACAGGCCAGATCTTGACGACCCAGGCCGAAATCTACCGTGTCCTTGCTCAGGAGCGTAAAGGCAAGAATCAGCTAGACGAAATCGAAATGCGAGCACTGGAGGCTGAGGAAATTGAGCTTGAGACAAAGCTCAATGCACTCCAGGAAAAGCTACGGCTTTACAAGGAACGCGAAGCAGACCTCTCGGTCCGATCACCCATTGATGGCGTTGTTGTTTCGTGGGACGTCGAAAAGACACTCCGCAGCCGACCGATCATGACCGGTCAAGTGCTGCTAGAGATTGCTGACCTAGACCAACCTTACAAGCTTCAACTCGACTTGCCTGAGAAACGAGAAGGACACCTCGACGAGTTCATCGCAGCAAATGCACTGAGTGATGGATCGGAACTCGACGTTGAATACATCCTGGCAACCGATCCAGACAAACCACTGAAAGCCTCGTTGAAGGTTTCAGGCATATCCAATCGCGCTGAGCCTGATGACGAGCATGGTGCCATCATCAAGATGTACTCGGCTCCCGAACAGGCGACCCTTCGAGAACTTAATCCCAAACCAGGCACCAAGGTGATTGCTGATATCCAGTGCGGCAAAGCCTCGGCGGGCTTCGTGTTCTTCCATGAGATCTATGAGTGGCTCTGCAAATTCCTGTTTTAGGCATCACGCCAAACCCTTCCCTTGGGAGGGTCGGGCGTTGCAACGGCCGGAGAGGGATCACTGCAATCCAAAGTCACAACATCCACAGTACAGACAATCAAAACTTACTCTTCTTCCTATCTCTCAACTCACCATGATCAAGAATCTAATCATCATCGGATTGGTGGTCTCTTTGCTGGCGCCGTCGGTATCCGCCCAAGCATCGTCGACCTCTCTGAGCCAGAGTTCCAGCGACCCCAGCATTCGCGAAGTCATCAAGGCGGATAACTGCGAGATCGAAACGATCAACTCAGTGGAAGTCGCAGCTAAGGTTGACGGCATCCTCAATGAGTTGATGTTTGAAGAAGGTGACGAAGTCAACGAAGGTGATGTGATGGCCAAGCAGGACGATGTAGCCGCATCGATGATGGTCGATCTGAAGATGGCGGAAGAAAAAGAAGCTCGCATCACTGCGGCCAATGAAGTGCAGCTCAAAGATGCCGTTGCAAGTGCTGACGTAGCTGAAGCCGAGTACAAGTCATTCCAAAAACTCTATGAAGACAACGCCATTCCCTATTGGGAGATGGAAAAGAAACGACTTGAAGCAAGCCGGCAAAGGCTACGTATCGACCTAGCCAAAATGGAGCAAAAGGTCAATCAAGTTCGTGCCGTCGCCAAGCGTAGCGAGCTGGAAATGGCCCAGCACGAACGATCAAAGCATCAGATTGTTGCCCCGGTGACGGGAATCATTGAACAACGAATCGCCCAGAAGGGACAGTGGATGCAGGCCGGTACGCCGGTCGCACAGGTCCTGCAAATGGACAAGCTTCGCGTGACCGGTGACATCAACGCGATGGCCCAACCCGGCATTGTTCGCAAAGGTGCCGCCGCTTTGGTCACGATTCGCTTGGGCGATCGGGAACTGCAGATGGAAGGCGAGATTGGCTACGTCAGTTTGAGCGTCGACCTTCGCGATCGGAACAAAGTCTGGGTCGTTGTTGAAAACCAACGTGTTAATGGCGATTGGCTTCTCAAACCAGGCATGACCGCCAGCATCGAGATCATTCCTTAATCACCTAAACCGACTCTCACTCTGGAGGAGTCGGGCAGTTGTGCAACAGCCAACAGCTGCATGACTAACTCTACGTCTGGGAGAGTGGGCCTCTGGTGGCCGTTGAGGGCAAGGACGTCCTAGGTAGTAACCAAATTCGATCCCCCGATAGTTTTTCGAACTTCAAACTTCCTCCTTCAAACTTCCAAAGCCACACCCGGCCGTTGATTCGTCCGACCTCCCCTGAGGGGATGTAAGACCACCACTCAACTCTCAATTCTCGACATCAATGCCAACCCTTGCAGAATCACTGGTAAGCTCCTCGTCTCGAGCGTTGACGATCCGTCGACGTCCAGACTTGGTGGCCAATCGCCAGCGTTATCAGGGGACCTCCTACTGGGTTGTTAAAGAACCCGTCGGCCTTCAGTACTTTCGCTTCCACGACGAGGAGTACTTCATCCTTTCGATGCTGGACGGCCACGTCTCGCTTCAGCAAATCAAAGAGGGTTTCGAAAGACGTTTCGCACCGCAGAAGATCACCTTTGGTGACTTGCAACAGTTCATTGGGATGCTGCACCGTAGCGGCCTCGTGATCAGCAATTCGCCGGGCCAGGGCAAAGCACTTCGCGAGCGAGGACGCAAGAAAAAGAACAAAGAGATGGTTGGCAAATTCGCCAATGTCTTTGCACTTCGTTATCGCGGCTTCGACCCAGAAAAGATCCTCAACTGGATGCTGCCTTGGTTCGGTTGGAT
>JBCCKZ010000485.1:0-4918 GCA_039027135.1 Planctomycetota bacterium | reverse complement strand
TCGCCGCCCCGTTGCGGCTTGTTTATTTTCGCTGCGTTATGTCTGGGCTTGTGCCCCACCCGGAGTGCCCGTCGTCTGAGCCATCGCCCCGAAGGGGCATCACTAGATCAGCCCAGGGCAACGCCCTGAGTTCGGAAGCGATATTTAAGACCTAGCCCCGACGGGGTGGCGCTACGTCAGTTTGACGATCATCTTCCAGCTCTCGACAAGTCGTGTCATCAAATGTTGCCAGCTACTGTCTCAATACGATTTCAACTTCAACACAATTTGACGCTCGGTAAAGCATTGCCAACACTGATGGAAACGTTGACGCGGATTTGTTTTAGGAATCTTGGCGACGATGGCTACGTGGCAATCTAGAAAAGGGGTAGGTTCGAGCAGTGCACGCCGCAAAAGAACATTCCGAATCAAAGAGGGGCTTCGTACTTAACTACTTGCTGAATCGAAGCCGATGGAGTCAGGTCACCGTGCGGACACTTCTTGGTCTCACACTGGTGCTAGCTATCCCCTTGGGTTGGTACTTCCATATGTGGAGACGATACGAGTCGCTGCGCGTTCTTCGAGATGAGTCGTCTACCACGATTCAAGTTTCGTGGGAGCCTTTTGCCTTGGGGGATGCCGGTTATCGGCAGAACTCGTTTTCTGATTATCAAATACTGGCGTTTTGCCAAGTTCACCATGGACTAGCACAAGAGCGACCTGTTCTTCCAAAGTCTATTTTTCTCAATGCATATCAATCGCTTCCAGGTATAGACCGCAGGCGGCTTTTCAATTTGCTCGAGAAGTCGATGCATCCTGTCGACGTCCGATTTAATACGCTGGGTAAGTTTGACGCGGATCTATTACGAGATATTGCTTTGTCTCCTCAAGTGAGTTCCTTGGATGTTTGGTTCCATGGGAGGGATCCCTATGTGCCTGCTAGCTTGGGAAGTTTGACGAGGATTCGAACTCTAGCCTTTCTTGGCGTGTCGACTCTGGATGGGCCTTTGTTGGCTCTGGAATCTAGTGGCGGAGTCGTAGATCTACGTATCCGCCAATTTACTCCGGCTCTGGCAAACACGACCGATGAGATTGACTTGCTTACCAAAGCGATCTCTCGGCAGAGCGAGTTGCGAAAGCTAACTTTGCAGCTTCCGATTGATGATCTTCTCGATACATTTGGTGAGTTAGAACCACTCAATAGCGTCAAAGAGCTGGTTATCGGAAAACCAGCCGGCGAAGATTCTGACATTCAATCAAGTCGCGTCGAGCCGTTTAATCTACGTAAAGTAACCCCGGATATAGCCCACCTGGTCAATCAAGGTGTGCCTCTAAAGCTGATGTCGGCGGAATCTTATCCTGACTCGATTCGATATTTGATGATCCAAGGCAACCGTCTTACTAAAGAAGATGTTTCTTGTTTTAGTCAGCTTCCTAGGCTTCGTGGTTTGAGTCTCAACTTCGATGAGATCGATGCTGAGGCGGTGCAAGCGATTACTTCGATGATCCAGGTGAGATCGATTTCGCTTACGACTGATAAGTTGTCCCCGGATGCTCTTGCCCCATGGGAACGAGATTGCTCGCTTGAGCGATTGAATTTACGTTTACAGGATGTTGTAAGCGAAGCGAATATGATTAAGAAGCTTCGGGCGGCTCAGCCTTCGCTGCCTGTCAATGGCATTCCACTACGCTAAACACCCACTTCATCTGGGGTTGATGCTTCAAGCAACTTTGCTTCATCGCCACCGCTCATTCCCTCGATCCGCTGTCCCGGTGGCACAACAACTCCACAACTGACGATGAACTGGATCGCTTCATCGATCGTGAGATCCAAATCGATGGCCTCACTTCGGCGAATCGTGACAGTGAATCCGGTCATCGGCATGGGGCTCGTCGGCATTAGCACACTGAGCATCGGCTCACCGGTGGCTTCGGTTATTTCGGCCATGGAGTTACCCGTGACAAAACCCAAAGACCAGATTCCCTTGCGAGGGTACTCGATCGCAACAACACGATTGAATTCGATCTCGCGTTCGCTGAAGGCAAAATCCGTGACCTGTTTAACGCCCCCGTAAACCTTGTTGACGATCGGGATACGAAGGATCGTTCGATCGAAACCGGTGACGAAATATCGACCCAAGCCAAAGGTGAACAGGCGACCGAGGAAGTACAGAACCGTCGCAAAGGCCAACAAGAAAATGGGCACGACTGCCCAGCGTGGCATGTATTGGAGTTCGGCGTAGCGATGCCAATAGGCCGATGCGGTAGTCGGCGCGGGAGCAAAAGCGCCGAAGTAATCGGCACGCGAGTCCACCAACGACTTCACGTACTCGGGGAAGTAACGACTTCCATTTGGGGCTGGGACGTAGGTGACGCCGGCGTAGGTGAAGCCCTCCGTCTTGGGGAGGCCCTCTTCAAGTTCGATGGCCGGCTTGGGTATTTCCGATAGTGTGTCCTCGATCTGCCAAACGATGGCATGACGTACGCCAGACTCCAGCGGAGTGAGAACGTAGGTCTCGATAGTGTTCCAAGCCCAAATCAGCACGACAATCGTCAGCAGTGGCGGAAGCACAATTCCCAGTCCACGGAGGACACCACGACGGAATCCGTCGGTGCCTCGTTTTTTCGCTCGTCTGGCAGCTTTAGACGAACTCGCGTTAGTGGGAACTTCAGGTGTCATGTTGTCGAATTTTTGTTCGCTGGCATCAACCAAAAGAGAACGAATCGAGATGTCAGCCCAGTATCAGCTGAAGGGCTGACGGATGGACCGAGCCACTACCGCCAAAGTGATTCGAGCAGCTCCGAGTTTCCGGAGTGTCGAAGCGACCTCGCCAGCGGTCGCACCTGTTGTCAAAACGTCATCCACCAACAGGATATGTCGACCGGCGACAGACGACGAATTCACTGCACGAGCCAGTAAACCATAGAACCGTGTCGGTCCAAAGGCGTCGCGGACATTCTCTTGCCGCTGCTGGTCGTCCAGCCAAGCCTGTTTTTTGATCGCCCGTGTCAGTCGCAACGGTTGTATCGGCGGAATCCTAAGCCTGTGAGCAATGGTTTCGGCGATAACGGCCACCCCAGAGCCGCCACGAAGCGAAGTCCGGCGGCGGTGTGAGGGAACCGGGACGACCGCATCGATTTTGTGCAAATTAGGACTTTGAACATCGATTCGCTTCAAAATGACGTCTGCCAGACGGTCACCTAACTCAGCCGCCAGGGCTCGGTGATGGCCGAATTTTGATGCTACCACGGCATCGCAAACCTCCTCGCGATAGGCCCACATCGCAAACACGTCGTCGACGGGAATTTCAAATTCTTCACATGTTTTGCACGCCACATTCTCGCTGATGGGCATGCCGCATTGACGGCAGGCATTCGACATCATGGGGACGCTAGCATTCAGACGAAGCTCGCAGGAAACGCAGAAATGACAGTGTTTCGGGCTGGGAGAGCCGCAAAGCAGGCAAAGTTGTGGGAATAGTAGACGCGAGGTGTCGTGCATTCCGTCACTGATCACCTCGCGAATTTTTTTCAAAGAAAGATTCAAAAGTCGCGAACCCTGTCCTGGCTATGGCGTCTGTCTAGTCGATAAGTGATGGGAAGAATCCATTTGCGTCGACGAAATTTGCTCGCCTAGAGCTGATCGTTTCGCTATGATTCGACCTGATTAATTTTGTTTCGTCCAGCTTGACAGCCGCACCGTAAATCCGGTGCCTGGAGGCATCCATGCGACTTGCAGCCATTACCACCGTCATCAACCGTCGTCTTGCCCGAGTCGAACTCGCGGCAGTTACGGAGATTATGGGCACGGCCGTATCAGTGCGTGGAGTCTATTCACCGTCAATGCTGCCGTGTCCATGTACGAGTTTTAGCTTGGCCGATAATCCGCGCCCCGCCAATGATGGCAGGACGGATGGTTCGCCTGGAAGATGGCAATCGACATTGAAACGATTGCATTTACTCCAGGGTAAATCCAAGCAGATAGACGCTTCGCCGGGCAACTGAGCAACTCGCTCAAGCCCACGATCGAAAAAGCGAAGCGTCTGACCGGCGGATAACCAACGGCACTAGGGCACATTCCCGCCGTGTAAATCCACCGGAAGAGACTCGATCCTCTTTGCCAACTGCCAACCAACGAGTGTTCGGCACTCCAGTTTCGGCCCGAGGCAACTTTCCAGACACATATGTCATCCAACCAAGTCGGCCAGAGGCTGCCATCGGATGACGGCTCTCACTTACACACTTTCCAGCTACCAAAGCGACGTTGGCCATCAAGGTCCTAACGCGAGTCTCTGAGCGGAAAGCAGATCTGTGAGAGTTTGAACGAAACAACGCAGGAGGCCTGCACGATGACCATGACTCTCGCACCCGTTATCGAAAACACTCAGAAGAATACCCTTCCACAAACCATCAGCAATCGCCTCACCACCGGCGAGCTTGTGAGAGCTGCACAACAAGGTGACCGTGATTCACTCGGTATGTTGTTCGAGCGATACCACGACATGGTTGTCGCTGTCGCTATGCGACGTGTACGTGATGCAGACGAGGCCGAGGAATTGGCTCAGGATGTCTTTGTGCAGGCGATGCAAAAGCTTGATCAACTTCGAGTGCCTGAGGCATTCGGTGGTTGGTTGCGTCAGATTGCCGGCCGTATGGCCATCAACCGTGTGACTCGAAACCGGCATGCGGTCGCTTGCGATCCGGAAACGCTCAGCGCAACTTGCATCGGTGATGATGATCCAGTGACCAATGTTCAAGACCGTGAATCGGCGTCGACGATTCGCGACCGCTTGGATTCGCTTGGCGCTTTGGATCGACAAACGCTGCAGGCGTTCTACTTGCAAAGCAAGTCGCTCGTCGAAATGAGTAACGAATTCGATGCTCCGATCGGAACGATCAAGCGTCGATTGCACGTCGCTCGTAAGCGTTTGGCCGCTGC
>JBCCKZ010000484.1:0-4928 GCA_039027135.1 Planctomycetota bacterium | reverse complement strand
GCTTCATTGAGAGCCTCTAGCGGCTTCACTTCGACTGACGCCATTTGCGTTTGAGGGCCAGCTTCACGGGATGCTTCGTCGATATTTGCAAATGATTCCTGTGTTGGCGCAACGAAATTGGAATCGCCGGCATCATCTTCGAGCCAGTCATCAAGATCGCTCAAAAGATCAGCATCGATAGCATCTGACACCACTTCAATCGCGAGTTCTTCTGGCGTCCTCGTTTCATTAGTGTCATCGAGACTGAGCTCAGCTTCGGACGCCGGTGTTGGCTGGGGCTTGGGCTCCAGGTTCGTTGTTTCATCTACCATCGACGCGGGTTCGAGCAGGGAGGCAACCGGAAGCGGCGCAGGCATGCTCGAAATCATCTCTGACAAGTCGTCGCCGAGATCCTCCGTGGTCTGTGGCAGATCTATCGGTTCAGGAGGCATGATCATCGAAACGGCCAATGACTCGATTTCGATGTCAGCTTCTGGATTATCAACCTCCACTATTGATTCAGCGTCATGCCCGTCGCCAAACCAAGCGATTCCAAAGTTTGGCAGTCGAGGAAGCCCCCAAAATAGAATCGCGTGCAACCCAATCGTCAGAAACAGACATACGATTGCCGCACCGCGACCAGTCTTTTGCCGACGACGCCAAAGCCAAACCGATGTGATCAGCGCAAGAACGGCGGCCGCTGCAATTACGGTCGCAACGCCTCGCTGAGAAAGAAAGCTTTGCCAGTAATTCATCGATCTAGCGACGAACGGGGCGATTGGCCAAATTGAAGTCCTGGACGCCTGCCGTCCGAACTGTTTGCAGGACTTCTAAAACCTGTTGTAGAGAGGTGTTGCTGTCACCGCGCACGGTCACTTTCAAACGCGGGTATGCGGCGACAGCCTGACGCATTTGATTGGCAAGATCCGCCAACGCAATCGGCTGATCAGCCAAAAAAACACCGCCTCGCGAATCAACCGTCACGATTTGTTCGTCTGGACCACGCATCATTGGTGACATCGTATTGGCCGTTGGAACGTCTACTTGAATGCGACTTTCAGCCTCGCGAAACTTCGAACCCACCAAGAAAAAAATAACCAGCAAAAATACGACATCGATCATGGGCGTTAGATTGATCGTGATGTCTTCGGTCGCCTGGCGTCGGGTCATGCTGCTCTCCTCTTTCGGCCCTTGTCGTTTTCAAGGGTTTCAGCCGAGATGCACTCGACGATTCGTTGGCAAAGCCGATCAATTTCACCAAGGTACTTGTCCGATTTGCTCGCGAAGTACATGTATGCCAGGTACGCGGGAATCGCAACGCTCAGTCCCGCAGCAGTCGTTACCAATGCCATGGAAATCCCGGAAGCAAGGGTCTCGGGACGTCCAACAGCGTCGGTACCGCTAATGGTTTCAAAGGCTTCGATCATTCCAAGCACCGTCCCCAATAACCCCAGAAGAGGTGAGACGTTGCTAATCGCATGGAACACCCGCAGGAAGCGTTTCAAAGAGTCCGCGACGCGATCACCGGCATCCATGACGGCTTGCTCGACTTCGAGCATTGGACGCCCCCAACGTTTCACGGCAGCGTGAAACACTTCCGCGACAGGACAATCAAACTCCTCACAAATCGACGTAGCTTCCTCATAGCTCAGCTGTCCATCCTCAACGCACTCCGTGAATCGCCGAACAAATGGTTTCGGTATCACTCGAGCACGCCTAAGCGCGAGCAACCGCTCCAGAGAAAGCGCCATGACGATGACCCAACAAAGGGCCAGAGGAATCATCAGTGGCCCGCCCGTCATCAGTTTCTGCCAAACAGTAGAAAGCCATCCCGGCAAGGCATCAGCAGACTCTTCCGGCACCGACTCCGCCTCGATCGCTGTTGGGATCGAAGAATTGACGGGTGCAATTGAAGAAGTCGCCGTGTTCTGTGTCGCCGTGTTCTGAGTCGCTGGATAGTTGGGAGACTGGGCGATTCGAGGGATGCTTTGACGAGGCGCTGTCTGATATTGAGGCTGTGCTGGGATCTGGAACTGAGCCCGCACGGACGTTCCGCCGAACCAAGAGGCGAAGATCAAGATCACCCAAACTCGAGCTGGAGCCAAGGCTCTCTTCGGAAGACGGCAAATTCGGCGGTGAAAGTTCTGGTTCATCGACGCAGTGTTGGGTTGGTGCCGGACGGCTTGGCGTTACTTGCGGGACCTGCCCCCGAATTGCTCAGCGAAGCCACACGCAATCGGGCCTGTTCCGCGTGTGGGCTGTCTCCGAATCGGGAGAGCAAACTTCCGTAGCACATTTGTGCCTGGCGTGTCCGCCCCAGTTGTTCAAACGCCGCGCCTGCCTGAACCAACGACGCGGCAACCCATGGTGTGGCCTGGCGATCTAGCTCACCTTGTTTTCCAGTGGCAATGGACTCAACCAGCCGATACGCCTCAATCGCTTCGACGTACATACCGTTTAGCGCATAGGTCTCGCCAATGAGCCATTGGGCCCGAGCTTTCATCACCATTGGTATTTCAACGCCTCGGATAACCCGTTCAAGTAACCCTCTAGCACGGGGCAGGTCTGCTTCGCGTATGGCCAGTTCGGCTGCAAGCGAATCAATCATTGGCTCGGCCGAGACGGTTAATTCCGAATCAGATTCGATAAGCCTTCGACGCAAGTCGGAAACTCTCGTTCTCGCCACACTCACATCTGGGCCTGCGGAGACCTCCGCTTCGGCCCGTCGAATGTGGATGGCAAGATCATCGGTTGGATGAAGATCAATGAGTGCATTCCACCACGGCAAAGAAGCACTAACTCTTCCCGTTTGAACGAGGCTTTCCGCGACCGCAAAGATGACTTCAGGATGCGTTTTCGAGGTGAGCTGACTCACTTCCAATTGTCTCGATAGTTGTACCAAAACGTCCCATGAACGATCACTTCTCGCTCGCTTCGACGCGACGGCTAACGCGGAAGTCGATAGGTCGGCGGCCCCACCAGACATCCAGTCAAGAACGATTCGCTCTCGTTGAGCAGAACTGACGCTTTCAAATAGCACCTCGATAAGCTCCTTATCATCGACTCTCGAGATTGCCGAAATCATTCGGTCTGTCGCAGCTTCATCCGCGTTCGGCAACAACTGGGAAATGACATAGCCTCGGATGCTGGAGTCGAATCGAGGCGAGTCGAGTTCAGCATGCTCGAGCAGCCATTGGTCGAATGCTTGGCTCCTTAGCGAGTGGTGGCCCCATATCTCGAACGCCGCCAAGGCCGCAGTCTCAGCATCTCGATGATCGGGAAAATCTGCCAAGAAGCGGCCAAGAGCTGAAAGTGAGTCGCCAGGTCGATCACCCTTGGCATAGATTGACCAAGCCTCACCCAGTGCCGCCTTTGGACGCAGGTCTTCCGGTGTTATCACCTGAGCGTGTCGGTAAAGCGATCCTGCAAGGTCGAACCGGCCCGCCTTCAGCTCGTCAAGAGCCAAACGAAGCAGCACCAAGGAACCTCGAAGACATTGCTCGCTATTCCAGGCATCCATAGCTTTTTCGAGGGCCTCGATATCAGATGCGTTTGGCCGTTCCCCTGCCTTCTGAAGTGTTATCCATCGAGCAAACGTGACTGTCGGAAGCCTTTCAAGCCAAAGGGAATCCTCCTCCGACTCGATGATCATGTTGATCGATTCTGCGTACCACTGGGCCGCGAGTTTCACGTCGCCATCGATTTGAGCCTGCCGAGCTTCATTCACCTTTCGGCTGATTTCGGCATCATCCGCATCGACATTTGAAAGGCACAAAAACATGCCAGACATAAAAAACACAAACCCATGTACCCAGCGGTCATTGGGCTTCGAGAATCGACAAGAGCGGCAGATACCAAACACACCTCCCTCTACCAAACGAGCACGGAGCATTGCCAGACTTTCAATCTAAGCCAAGATTCATGCAGACAGCAAGCTGCAGATCTGGCTAGTGTCTATCGCACGCTCGTAACCGTGAGAGCGGACTAATACGAACGATTTCTAGTCAATCGGCGACAATGACTTTTTTGCCGAGACCCGCCAGCTGGTGCGGCTCGGTTTCACGGCGTTCAAGTCGCCAAAAAGCTTTCCAAGGATCGGCGACCATCAAGTGGAAACATCACTCCATCGCCAACTGAAGACACTCTACGCTTCGACGTCGGACCAAGTAGAGGTTACGCTTGGACGACATCGCATTGATGTCGTCCGAGGTGACGAACTTATCGAGGTTCAGTGTGCCTCACTTTCAGCGCTTAAGAACAAAACCCGTCAGTTGCTCGATGAGGGTCATCAGGTCAGGATCGTCAAACCCATCGTTGACCGACGCAAATTAGTTCAATGGACTTCCCCCAAAGGCAAAATCAAAAATCGTCGGTTTAGTCCCAAACGGGGGCGTTGGATCGATTTGTTTGAAGATCTCGTCTTCGCGGTGAGTATCTTTCCCAGCGAAAACCTGGTTTTGGAATGCCTCCGTTTGGATGTTGAGGAGCATCGCGTGCCTCGACGCCGAAGAAAGTTGCCCAACTATCGAGTCAAAGATGTGAAACTGCTCGATGTCCATGAGTCGTTGGAACTTCGCACATCCGAAGACCTTTGGAAGGTGCTGGACGCTGATGTGCCTAGCCCATCTCTTGACGGCGAGTTTGGCACTAAGTTCATCTCAGAACATTGGAATTGCTCTCGAGATTGTGCCCAGAGAATCGCTTACGTCCTACGTCATTGTGAGAGCGTCAAGACCGTTGGGCGGAATCGCCAGGGGTGGCAGTACCGGCGAGTTGCGTGACGTTGACCGGTGGGCCAAACCGCAGCGGATTTCAATAAAACCCTGACGCCCCATCATTCCAGGGGTGCAGTCGGCTCAGTAACCCGATTTGCTAGGCGACGAGCGATCGCAACTCCCGTTTTGCTCGCCTTATCGGCGGCAATGGCCGATCGCGAGATAGTATTCTGG
>JBCCKZ010000483.1:0-4940 GCA_039027135.1 Planctomycetota bacterium | reverse complement strand
GGTCGATCTTTAGGAGCGCGGCTCGCGCCTTGTGCGCTTGCTTCATGTCGCGAGCGACAATTCCACCGCCCACTTGTCCGACCGTGGCGATAGGCTCACCGGTGTCAAAGTGCACGACGTGATTCTTCTCAAGTGACTTGTAGGGTTTGCCCCAGCGAAGAGGAAAAAGTTCAATCATTGGTCAGGTGTCAGTGTCAGGTGTCAGGTGTCAGGTGTCAGTGTTACTTAAACTCCCCGCAGGGGAGGTCGGACGTTTCCACGCCCGGGTGGGGACCTTGGAAGCGTGAGGGAGGAAGTTCGAAGTTTGAAATCCAAATGTACCTTTCTTCGAGCTTCCGCAGCCCTCTCCGGGCCTCTGAGCCCGACTCTCCCAGAGGGAGAATAAGGTTGCTTGCTCCTTGGGGGAGACTGAGGTAGTGAGCTTCCAGGTTGCGGAAAGAACTTGCTTGCTTCTTAGTAAACGCCAACCGTGGTTGCCGAAGCCAGCTCGTGGAATGGCCGCACGCCGGAGACCCCATCCCAAGGGTACATGTCAAACGGCATTTCACGCTCGCCTTCGTCTCGCTCCATGAAGCCCGGTACGAAGAACTCATCGGTCAACGTGTAAAGCTTCACACGTCCCGTGTCGCCGTAGGGCACCACCTGGTTGTAGTCATCGAAAGATACGACTTCGGTTACCGCACGTGGCTGAGGCGCGTAATAAGCAATCTTATAGTCGTCGTCCGGCGTAATGGGCTTGCTGCATGCCAGGCCCATCAGCGTATTGCCATAGGTCGGCGTCATATAAACTCCACCTTCGTCGACTGGGCCACCAAGCATCTCTTCGACGCAGAACTTCGTCCACTGTGGCGTGAACTCCGTTCCACCTGAGAAAATGCCCTTGATGCCAACCTCCTGCAAAGAGGTACCCCGTTCTTCAAGAGCTTCACCGAGCGACTCGAGAAGCTTTGGCGTGGCGAACATGCATTGCACGTCATGACCGGCCGTCAGAACCGTCACGGCTTGATCGATGCAGTGATTCTTGTACTCCTCGAGGTGTTCCATCCATCCCTTCTTAATCAACTTGACGACCCATCGAGGGTCGAGGTCGATGCAGAAGCAGATGCCGCCGCGGTACTGAGCCAAGTGTTCGACGGCAAGACGTAGACGCCTTGGGCCACTTGGTCCTAGCATCAGCCAGTTTGCTCCCTTGGGAAAATGCTCTTCAGGCAATGTATCGCTGAAAAGTTCATAATCTTTCCAGTGGTCCTCGATGACCATTCGACTCTTGGGAATGCCCGTGGTCCCACCCGTCTCAAAAACGTAGGTTGGCTTGCCTGCATGCCCTTTGGGAATCCATCGATTGACGGGGCCACCACGAAGCCACTCGTCTTCAAACTCAGGGAACTTTTTCAGGTCGTCAAAGTTTTTGACATCTGTAAGCGGATCGAATCCGAGCTCGCTTTTCTTTTGCAACCAAAAGGGGCTACCGGTTTCTTCGCTGAAATGCCAGTGAACAGTTTTGAGGGTGTGTTCGTTGAGTTGGTCTCGGGCCTGATCGGCATTCTTGGAGACCTCGGGATCGAGCGAGACGTCAGCAGTACTCATTCAGTGATGGGGGCAGGCGGGAATGGGCTCAGGCCGAAAAACACGCGGTTTCAGTTTGGTGTCGGCCAGTTCGTTATCATTATGCACGCTGGGGAACACGCATGTGTTTCGGAACCGTCGGCCGAGCTGGAAAACTAACGCGAGTCCTTGGATAAGCCAACGAATTTGTTGCCACACCGAGATCAGTCAAACTCGCCGCAAGCGGTCGAGTTTGACTGGCCTTCAAGGTCGATCGGGGGGGGTGAGCCAGGAGAGGTATTCAGGAAGCCCAGAATGGACGACCGCACCCTGCCGGCGGGCAAGCCCGCAGGGTTTGTAGGTTTGCAAGTTTTCCCATCGCTTGGCTCGGCCCCCGAAGGCGGCCGAAGCAAGCGATGGGGAAATTGGTTTGAACGGCGGGTTCCGCGGGGCGGGCCCCACGGCATGGATGCTGCCGCCGCTCCGTGGCTAAAGAGTGCTCCGCGTCTAAGGAGTGCTCCGCGTCTAAAGAGTGCTCAGCGGCTCGGAAGAGTGTCGAGGAGTCGCCTAACGGTATTAGACCATGGGAGTTTGAGCCGATGAATCAACTAACAGATGTTTCGCTTCTTCCCGCCGCCTTCGGCATCGTTGTTGTTCTTGGGGGTGTATTGATTCTCAAGCTGCATCCAATTCTCTCACTCCTGGCGGCGACGGCGATCGTCATTGCGATGACCGAACCAGGGATTCATCAGTCTGTTAGACAGGGTTTGTGGGTCCAGGCGGAGCTG
Organism: Planctomycetota bacterium; assembly: GCA_039027135.1. Lineage (GTDB taxonomy): Bacteria > Planctomycetota > Planctomycetia > Pirellulales > Pirellulaceae > Rubripirellula. The sequence continues at coordinate 2,607 of JBCCKZ010000483.1, read as the reverse complement.
AAAAAGACTCCTTTGACCGAGCAAACGGAGGAGTTGATAGCGGGATTGCGATCGCGGGTGCCGGAATTTCCTCGGCCGGCAACGGGAACTCAGATTGGACGTTCGGTCGGTGAAGCCGCAGCGAAGTTGGCCCTACCCATCCTTTTCGCATCAATCATTGGATGCGGGCTACTGCATAGCGGCGCGGCTCGACGCGTCGTTGGATCCATCACGTCCGTTGCAGGACCACAGCAATTGCCGATCGCAATGTCTGTCAGCTCTTTTGTGTTGGCAATACCGATTTACTTCGATAGCGTTTTCTATCTTCTGGTTCCGTTGGCAAAGGCTGCTCCAAGAGGAACAAAAACGAGCTATCTGGGATTGGTGCTCGCGGTCGTCGTCGGTGGCACGATGGCTCACTCGCTCGTACCGCCGACACCAGGACCGCTGTTGGTCGCGCAGCAGCTCGGCGTTCCAGTCACTTCAATGATGTTTGCGGGGCTACTCCTGGGCGTGGTCACAACGTTGACAGGTCTTGCCTACGCTCGATGGATCAGTTCACGTTTGGCTGTGGAACCGCCGGAAGAGCTTGAAGACTCCGGCACGGAGGCACCGTCTGAGACTGAGGCTGGGCCCAATCTGGGAATCTCGCTTTTGCCGATCATTGCACCATTGATTCTTCTTGCTATCGGAACATTTGCAGATGAACGCGTGTGGGGAGTGAGCCTTTGTAAAGACTACGCGGCAGTCCTTGGTTTGTCTGCGGTCATGTCCTTGGGCTTGCTAACGAAGTTCGTTGATAAGGAACGACGGGGTTCGCTGGTGGCCAACGCAGTGGCCGATGCGGGTGTGATTATCTTGCTGACCGCGTGTGGGGCGGCATTTGGCAGCGCGCTTCGAGACAGCGGCATCGGAATCTGGCTCACCGATCGCATTGAGGGTCAAACGGCGTCGACGATGATCTTACCCATGGCATTCGGATTGACGGTGCTCATGCGAGCCGCACAAGGGAGTGCTACGGTCGCGATGCTCACATCTTCCGCTATCGTTGGTCCCATGATTGCCGCCGGCTTGCCCTTCAATCCGGTCTTCTTGGCACTTGCCATCGGATGCGGAAGCAAGCCTTTGCCTTGGATGAACGATAGCGGTTTCTGGTTAGTGGGAAGATTGTCCGGTATGACACCTAAGCAGACGCTTCAAACCTTTTCGGTGGCATTGACGTTGATGGGCATGGCTGGCTTTGGGGTTACCTGGCTGGTCGCAATCTTGACAACGCTAGGGTGAACATCCTCGCTACCGCTTTGATTGCCTCGCCCAGGGTCAATTTACTTTGGCCGAGCTCGCGATCTACAAATGTAATCGGATGCTCGACGAACTTTGACTCGATTCGGTGCAGCTTAAGAAGCAGTTCCTCGAAGATCGCGTAGCCCTCGCTAGTGAGATTTTCCATTCCGAGTTGACGCAGTTTTGAGACGCGATAGCACCGCATCGATCCACTGCAATCTCGAACCGGTAGTCCGACTAGCCGGGTCGCGATCCCATTGACCATCCGGCTCATCATGCGACGCCGCCATGGCCAGCCCTCGATTCTTCCGCCCGCGACATAGCGAGATCCAACCAGAACATCGATCGATGCGTCATTCTCGATCATCGAATGCATTTCGCCCAGCTGTTTAGGCGGATGGCTAAAGTCCGCATCGAGATTACAGAAGATTTCATAGTCGCCTTCGATGGCAAAATGCATTGCCGCTTTGACTGCTCCACCGAGCCCCCGGGCATCTCGTACGACGATAAACGTGTTGCCGTCTTTCTCCGCGAACTGACGCACTAGTGAAGCGGTACCATCGGGAGAATTATCGTCGACGACCAAAAGATCTGCTGAGGGCATGGCTGACCGCATCGCCGCGAGAAACTCGGCGATGTTGTCAGATTCATTGAGTGTGCATGTGGCAACGAGTGTTCGGGTCACCTACGAATTTCCGCATCGACGTCCCACGCCAGCTTTTCGGCTTGCGAATCACTAATCGCAACGCCTAACCAGCCTGCTCGAAGATCCATCTGGCTGATTGCTAGATTGTCCATCGCGGGGTGGTCGTAAAGAGCTGGCAACGTGAGAGAAATGGGTTGGTTGGGCGACAACACTTTGTTGAAGACAGCGCGAATTGGCAACCGCTGGCGTACTGACATTCCAGGACCACTGATGCTCAGGTGTCCATCTCGAACAAGCATCGCGCGGGTTCCGTCGGCGGTTGGCTTGTAAGGGGCCCTGACGATAAACCGGTGCAATTTCAGGCCGCGTCCGCGTTTCATGGTGACGATTCTCATGGTCACCCAAAGTCGTCCGTCTTCGATTTCAATCGTGATCGGCCGCGTTTTGGCGAATTGAACGGTCACATCCGCTGGGATTTCATCGGTCAATTCAGCTTCGTACCCGAACGTGGAAGCCGCTTGCCTTATGACTTCGTCGATGGCCATAGCGTGGTCGCGGGGGACGAGCTGCTCGAGCGTATTGTTGATCGCTGATTGGTGAATTTGAACGCTCATCAAACTGGACCTGGGCGCTCGCGGCCGCGGCGTAAAGGCGCCCAATTGCCAATCGCCGGCGACGCGATATCGAGCGATCAAGCG